>CAIXNB010000049.1 GCA_903920695.1 uncultured beta proteobacterium | reverse complement strand
CGTTGCAAGGCAATGCCCATTTTTTCCTGGTCCGCCTTGGTCTTCGGTTCCACCGCCTGTGTAATCACCGGTTCCGGGAACACCATGCGTTCGAGCATGATGATGGCAGCGGGGTCGCAAAGCGTTTCACCCGTGGTGACATCCTTCAAACCGATACATGCAGCAATATCACCAGCGACAATTTCGCTCACTTCTTCGCGCTTGTTAGCGTGCATCTGCACGATACGACCGATACGTTCTTTCTTTCCGCGAATCGGGTTGTACACGGTGTCGCCTTTGGTCAACACGCCGGAGTACACACGGACAAAAGTCAACTGCCCGACAAACGGATCGGTCATCAGTTTGAAAGCAAGTGCCGAAAACTTTTCACCGTCATCTGCCTTGCGGCTAACAGGAGCCTCATCCTCGTCCATTCCTTTGACGGGTGGAATATCCACCGGAGACGGCATGAATTCAATCACGGCATCCAACATGCGCTGCACGCCCTTGTTCTTGAACGCGGTACCGCACAGCATGGGCTGGATTTCGCTGGCAATCGTACGAGCACGAATGCCGAACTTGATTTCAGTTTCCGTCAAGTCACCTTCTTCCAGGTACTTGTTCATCAGTTCTTCGTTGGCTTCGGCAGCCGCTTCCACCATCTTTTCACGCCACTCTTTGGCCAACTCAAGCAATTCAGCCGGAATCTCACGGTACTCGAATTTCATACCCTGGGATGCCTCGTCCCAGATAATGGCTTTCATCTTGATCAAGTCAACCACGCCGACGAAGTTCTCTTCGGCACCAATCGGAATCACGATTGGCACAGGGTGCGCCTTCAAACGCAACTTCATTTGCTCCACGACCTTGAAGAAGTTAGCGCCGGTGCGATCCATCTTGTTCACAAAGGCCAGACGTGGCACCTTGTACTTGTTGGCCTGGCGCCAGACAGTTTCCGATTGCGGCTGAACGCCACCCACAGCGCAATAAACCATGCAGGCGCCGTCAAGAACGCGCATTGAGCGCTCGACTTCAATGGTGAAGTCGACGTGACCCGGGGTGTCAATGATGTTGATCCGGTGCTCGGCAAAGTTATTTTCCATGCCTTTCCAGAAACAGGTGGTCGCAGCGGACGTGATCGTGATGCCACGCTCTTGCTCCTGCTCCATCCAGTCCATGGTGGCCGCACCATCGTGCACCTCACCGATCTTGTGGTTCACACCGGTATAAAACAGAATCCGCTCGGTAGCGGTTGTCTTGCCGGCGTCAATATGAGCGGAAATGCCAATGTTGCGATAGCGCTCAATGGGGGTATGGCGAGCCATGATGAATCCTTGGTTGACTTGTGTCTTCAAACCGCTAGCCGCGCGATGCGGCGTAGCGTGCGACCTTCAAATCGAATGCAGTCCTGTGGACGGAGCCAGAAGCACCGCGACGGACTGCAACAACGAATGAAAGTCGCGCAGTAGCCGCTTCTTAGAAACGGAAGTGGGAAAAGGCCTTGTTCGCCTCTGCCATGCGGTGAACTTCATCGCGCTTTTTCATGGCGCCGCCTCGACCTTCGGTGGCTTCCATCAGTTCATTTGCCAGGCGCAAGGCCATGGATTTTTCGCCACGCTTGCGTGCCGCTTCCTTGATCCAACGCATGGAGAGCGCCAAACGGCGAACTGGACGCACTTCAACCGGAACCTGGTAGTTAGCGCCACCGACGCGGCGGGATTTCACTTCAACCATGGGCTTGACGTTGTTGATCGCCATGGTGAATGCTTCAACCGGGTCCTTGCCCGGGTTCTTCTTCTCGATCTGCTCAAGCGCACCGTAAATGATGCGCTCAGCGATCGCTTTCTTGCCACCTTCCATGATCACGTTCATGAATTTGGACAACTCAACATTGCCGAATTTAGGATCCGGCAGAATTTCACGTTTAGGGACTTCGCGACGACGTGGCATTTTTTCACCTCTTTGCTTCAGTTGGCATCTTCACCAGATACCGCGAAAACCATCGTGGTTTTCACTTACTCGACCCAATATCGGGTCACTACGCCGAATCACCGCGCCACGCGGGAAACAGCACCTTTTAGTTTACAAGCAGAAACCTTGCTTATTTGGCCTTAGGCTTCTTGGCACCATACTTGGAGCGCGACTGCTTGCGATCTTTCACGCCTTGCAAGTCAAGCGAGCCACGCACGATGTGATAACGCACACCCGGCAGATCCTTGACACGACCACCGCGCACCAGCACCACAGAGTGCTCCTGCAGGTTGTGGCCTTCGCCTCCGATGTAGGAAATGACTTCAAACCCGTTGGTCAGACGCACTTTGGCGACTTTACGCAAGGCAGAATTCGGTTTTTTGGGCGTTGTGGTGTACACACGGGTGCACACACCGCGACGCTGCGGAGAATTTTGCATCGCGGGGCTTTTGGACTTGATCGTTTCGACCTCTCGCCCCTGACGCACTAGCTGATTAATGGTTGGCATTGGAAAACGTCCCTAAACGTTTGGTAACTGAAAACTTGAATACTTCAAAAACGTGAAACCCTTCGGAAATTCCGAAAAGCCTTCAACTATATCAGGTCAAGGGTTTGCCCGCAATGAAGTTTTGCGGTCTGCGGCAAAAAGACATGTTTGCATGCGCTCACTTTCGAAATGCATGACTTACTTAATCCATAGCCGAACAGCATCCCAGGCCCGGCCCAGCACCCCGGCCTGCTCGACGGCTTCTAGAGCCACCAAGGGAACATCGACCACGGCCTGATCTCCACTGCTAACCTTCAAGGTCGCTAACTGCTGCCCTTGGGCGAAGGGCGCAACCAGGGGATCAGGGCGGGAAATCTGGGTTTTTAACTTACCCGCGGTGCCTGCGGGAACGGCGACCACGATGGCGTCAGGGCGACCCAATTTGACCGTCGCCGACTTGCCTTTCCACACCGCAGGCGAAACAACGGCCTGATTTGCCTCGAACAACTTAACCGCTTCAAACGCCGTGTAACCCCAGTTGAGTAGCTTCTGGGATTCGTTGGCACGCGAATTCTCGCTTGCAGCGCCCAAAACAACCGAAAGAAGACGGCGGCTTCCGGTCGACCCCGGTGCCCCTGACACAGCGCCCGGTGTGCCCAAACTGGCAAAATCTCGCTTCGCGGTGGCAATCAGACAATAGCCCGCCGCATCGGTATGACCAGTCTTCAAACCATCGACCGATGGGTCGCGAAACATCAGCAAATTTCGGTTGCTGTCATTGGCCGCTGGCGTACCGGGGTAACGATACTTCTTGATTGAGTAATAGGCGACGTAATCTGGGAAATCACGCATCAAGTGCGCCGCCAACGTGCTGAGATCCCGGGCTGTTGTGGCGTGGCCAGCCTCGGTCAAGCCTTCCGGATTCTTGTAACTGGTGGATTTCATCCCCAGCACTTTGGCCTGGTCATTCATCAATTGGACAAAATGCTCAGCCGTTCCTCCCACGCCTTCTGCCAGTGCCATGGTGGCGTCGTTACCGCTTTGCACGATCATGCCTTTGAGAAGGTCTTCCACCGGAACCATCATCTTGGGATCAATGAACATCCGCGAACCCGGCATTTTCCAGGCACGCTCACTGACTGGGAGCGTCTGTTTGAGGTCGATTTTCTTGCTGCGCAAGGCGTCAAAAACCAGATACGCCGTCATCAGTTTGGTCAGTGACGCCGGCTCCACTGGCATATCAATGTCTTTTTCAACCAGCATCTGATTCGCGGTCACGTCAAGCAGCAAGTAGGCGCGCGCTGCGATTTCCGGGGCTTGCGGCGTCTGTGCCGAAGCCGAAAAACATAGAACGGCAACAATGATTAGCAGAAAAATTTTCATCGATGTAGCGGCCGTTGCACAGGACAGACGGCCAGAATTGAGTAATTTCAGATCGGGCAAACTCGCTTTCACAGGTTTGCCAATCGGGGGAAATACCAATATCGCCTAGCGCCCCATATTGGAAGGGATGAGCAAACGCTCTACGACTCGGCCATTTTTCAAGTGCGACTCGACGATTTCATCGATGTCGTCGTTGTCCACATAGCTGTACCAGACCGCCTCCGGGTACACAACAGCCACCGGGCCGGCGGCACAGCGATCCAGACAACCTGCCTTGTTGACTCGAACCTTCCCAGGGCCTGACAAGCCTGCCGCCTTGATCTGCAACTTGCAGCGCTCAAAGCCTTCCAGCGCCGCATGCTGCGCGCAGCACTCTTCACCATTTTTGCGCTCGTTAAGACAAAAAAAGATATGTCGTTCGTAATACGAACCTGTTCGCCCGACACTGACATCAGCAGCGATTCCGGTCTCGTGTTTTGATTCAGTCATGCAGAGGATTCTAGTTTTTTGGCTCGGCACCCGCGACTTGGGTCAGCACATACACCAATGCAGCATAGGGCCACAACCACCCCAGCCACTGTGCCAGTCCGTGGAAACGAATAAAGCGCCCCTGCTCCCACGTCGACAGGGTTTGCGCAAAATAGGGGCTAGCAGGCGCCTGATTGAGCAGGCTGAGGTAGACGCCCAGCGCCAGTAATACCAGGGCAGCGCTGGCACGTCGAGGCAGCCATAACAGCAGGGTCACCAGCAGCAAAGCCGTCAGCATTCCTGCGCGAACCGGCATGCTGAACCAAGCCCAGGCGTGCTCTGGACCGTAACTCAAGGCAGCAGACAGGGCACTGGCCGCTATTCCAAAAACAAATACCAACATCACCGCCAGCGCCCGCCTTTGAACCGAGCGAATGATGCAAAAGGCCAGGAGACAGGGAATCAGCACCCCCAGCATCACGCACACCAATTCGCCACTCGGCACCAGGGGCTGCAACTCAATATCCCGCACCGGCAGCCAATCCAGGAATGGCGTGTCATGCAATGCATCAGCCAGTGCTGCCTCCAGACGTTCCAACACCTGTCCAAGCCCAAACGGCACCGCCGCCGGAAACAGCAGGGCCAACGGCCACAATGCCAGCAACACCAGCCCATCTCGCGCATCCGGTACAAACCAGCGCGCCCTGAAACGAGTCCACCGGTCGATGACCCCCAATTTTTCCATCGCCCAAGCCATCAAGGCGCCAAACCACGCACCCAGCACGTTAAGCCCAAGATCAACATTCGAAGCAACACGGGCCGGCAAGTAGCTCTGTAGCGACTCCATTGAAAACGAAAGCACGCCTGCCACCACCGTCGCCAAAATGACAGCATGCCGGGCTCTGGCGCTGCGCAACGCACTGAGCACAAGAAAAAAACCGAACGGCATGTAGCCCAGAACGTTGACGGCGACGTCAAAACCAGTCCAGTATTTGGGCAAGGGACTGGTCAGAAAACCCCATGGCACGATGCCCTGGTAACGCCAATCGGTGAATGGATACAAACTGGCATAGACCAAAAGCCCGGCGTAGATGACGGCCAGGGGCGAGGCCGAAGTCTTGTGCATGGGTGCAGTTTAGGGTAAAAAAAACCCCAGCCCGGGGGCTGGGGTGGTAAGCCTATTTGCTGTCACACATCAAGGCCCCGCTCAGGGAGGAAAAGCGGGAGGCGGCGAACCGCCCGCGTGTAATATAACAAACTTGAGAAATCATTTCAAGAGACCCCTCCAAAATGGAGGTTTCAACGCGAAATATTTTCCCACCGTGTGACAAAACCGATTCACCCATTACACTTTTCGCCATGACACAGCATGCCCCCTACCCCATGGGTCGACCGCGCCGCTTGCGACGCGACACCTTTACCCGCAATCTGGTGCGTGAAAACGCCTTATCGCCAAACGACCTGATCTACCCGGTTTTTGTTGTTGACGGGAAACAACAGCGCGAGGCAATCCTGTCCATGCCGGGGGTGGAGCGGCTCAGTCTTGACCTGTTGTTGCCGGTAGCCGAAGAATGCGTCGAACTAGGCATCCCCGTCATGGCCCTGTTCCCTGTGATCGATCCGGCACTGAAAACACCGGACGGCCGCGAGGCCCTGAACCCGGATGGCCTGATCCCGCGCGTCGTGCGGGCCCTGAAAAAAGAATTCCCCGACCTCGGCGTCATGACCGACGTCGCGCTCGACCCGTTCACGAGCCATGGGCAAGATGGTCTACCCGACCCCGACGGCTATATCCTGAACGATGAAACGGTGGCGATATTGGTCAAACAGGCCCTGACACAGGCCGGTGCTGGCGTCGATATCGTCGCCCCCAGCGACATGATGGATGGACGCATCGGCGCCATCCGCCAAGCACTCGAAGCCAACCATTTCATCCACACCCGCATCATGGCCTATAGCGCCAAGTACGCCAGCGCGTTCTACGGCCCGTTTCGCGACGCAGTCGGCTCAGCGGCGAACCTGGGCAAAGGCAACAAGAAGGTCTATCAAATGGACCCCGGCAATTCGGATGAAGCGCTGCGTGAAGTGGCCATGGACATCGCCGAAGGCGCCGACATGGTGATGGTCAAGCCCGGCATGCCCTATCTCGATATCGTGCGCCGTGTCAAGGACGAGTTCAAGGTCCCGACCTTTGCCTACCAGGTCAGCGGCGAGTACGCCATGCTCAAGGCCGCAGCCATCAACGGTTGGCTCGACCACGATGCCGTCATGCTGGAAAGCCTGCTCGCGTTCAAACGTGCCGGCGCCGATGGTGTGCTGACCTATTTCGCCCGTGACGCTGCTCGCCTGCTGCAAAAATAGGCGGCTCCGGACGACGCCGGCGCGCATTGCATCCCATTAACGAGTAAAACCGGGCAGCCAAACCGATGCGCATGTTCAGCATCAACGCCACCCGCATCGTCGAAACCGATGATCTGAACGCCTTGGTGGCGCCACGCTTGCCCGAGCATGGCTACCTGTGGATCGCCTGCACCCGAGCGGAACTGGAGCAGATGCAGGCACAAATCCAGGGCGCGCTGCAGACCCTGTGCGGCGTGCAACTGGTTGATCTGCACATCTCCGACTTGCTGAACCAACAGCTGCCATCCCATTACGACTACACCTCGCAGTACGACGTGCTGGTATTTCGCCGTCTGGCAGCCGGCAACTCCGAACGCGACGCGACGCAGCCGGGACTGCCCGCGCCCCATTTGCCCAGACGCGGTGGCCCGCCGGTGCTGCGACGCATCGACACCAGCGCGGTCGGTTTTGCGGTGTTCGACCAGCTCCTGCTGTCGGTCCACCCGACCGACTGCGCCGTGCGCGACGCCTACGCCGACAAGCTGCTCCATTCGGCAACAGCAGAATCACGCGCTACCGGTGCGCGCCCGCCCAGCAGCCCGGCCGACCTGATGCTGCGCATCGTCAATCAGATGGTCGATGCCTACCTGAGCTTGCGGCGGCAGTTGACGCACCAGCTTGACCATTGGCAGACTGAATTGATCAACCCCAGTACCCGCTTCAACAACTGGTCGGCCCTGCTCGAAGCCCGCCTGTCACTGCACCATCTGGATGAGATCTGCGAGGACCAACGCAGCGCGATGCAGGACTGGATCGAAGCCTTGAAAACCTGGCCCGATGGTGCGACACCAGCAGCCCAGCGCGAGCGCGACCTGCTGCAGGTGCGCAGCCGCGACGTGCTTGAGCACATTGAACGCGTTGTTCACCATGTGCGGCGTCTGGAGCAAAGTGCCGAAACTGCGGTCCAGATGCACTTCAGCGCCCAGAGTCACCGCACCAATGAGATCATGCGCACGCTAACCGTGCTGACCGCCATTTTCCTACCCTTGAACCTGATCGCCGGCATCTTCGGCATGAACTTTGAGTTCATCCCGCTGCTGCACCGCTCCAACGGTTTCTGGCTGGCCATGATTCTGATGGCATCAACGGCGTCCGGACTCGTGGTGTTTTTCTGGCGCAAGCGCTACCTGGAACGCTCCGCGCGCTAACCGACAATCAAACCAGCTGCTGGGCGAAGAAGGCCAAGGTGCGCTCACGCGCCAGGGTGGCGGCAGCGGCGTCGTAGGCAGCGCGATGGTCGCAGTTGAAACCATGCGTTGCCGGGTACATCTGCACCTCCACTACAGGATGGGCCTGCCGGAATGCGGCCACGCCTTCCAGCGGAATCGACTGATCGGTCTGCGCAAAATGCGCCAGCACCGGGCACTTCGGCTGGCGGGCGATCTCCGCCGCCACCGTCATGCCGCCGCCGTAGTAGGTCACGACTGCGCTGACACCGGACAGCAGACAGGCGGCGCGCCAGGCCAGCAAGCCGCCCCAGCAGTAGCCAACCACACCGACCTTGCCCGCGCTGGCCGCATGGTCAACGGCGGCCTGAATTTCCTGCTGCACGCCCGGCGCTGGCAATGCTTCCGCCGCCGCCTTCAATGTGATACCGGCCGTGATGTCGGCTGGCGTGTAGCCAAATTCAATACCGGGTTGCAGCCGGTCGAAGGTGGCCGGCGCCAGCGCCAGAAAACCCATGGCGGCATAGCCTTCGACAACCGCGCGGATGTGCGCATTGACGCCGAAGATTTCCTGCAACACGATGACTGCGCCTTTGGGCTGCCCCAGTGGACGCGCCTCATAGGCCGCAAACTTGAAACCGTCGGCCGCCGTCAACTCTATGAAATGTCCCATATCCCTGCCTCAAAAAAATGAATCAATCCGACTTGAGCTTGCGCGCGACAAAATCAAGCCGGTCCTGGCCCCAGAAAATTTCACCGTCAATCACGTAACTGGGCGCGCCAAAAACGCCGGCGTCAATCGCCGCCTGCGCGTTCGCGTCATAGCGCTGCTGCGCCGCCGCCTCGCGCGACTGCGCCAGTCGCTCGGGGGGCAGCCCACACTCGACCAGCAGTTCGTCCAGCGTCTGGGCGCCGGCGATATCGCGCTGCTGCACCCAGACCGCAGAAAATACCGCCCCGCTCAAACGCAACGCCGCGTCTGCGCCGTCCTGCAAATCCACGGCGACGATCAGGCGACCGGCGTCATCCCCGGCCACCGGAAAAAAGCGCGGCTGCACCTGCAGCGGCATCTTCAGCGCATCACGAAAGCGCGCCAATTCCTGCAGCCGGTAAGCCTGGCGTTGCGGCGCGCGCTTGCCCAAGGGCAGTCCGCCCGACACCGCAAACACCTTGCCAAAGTCGGCCGGCAGCACGCGCACCGTGGCCTGCGCCGCAGCAGCCAGCGCCAGAAAACGCGCGTGACCGAGGTAAGTCCAGGGGCTCTGTGGCGCGAAGTAGTAGTCGACTGTCTTGTTCAATGGGTCTCCTTGCTGGCAATCCGGTCCAGCTCCGATGATCGGCTTTGCGGCTAACATGACCGCATTCGAAACCCTGTTTTTACCCCATATTCACCCAAGCTGCAGACCCATGGTCAAACCCGTCCTCCTGATTACCGGCGGCTCACGCGGCATCGGCGCCGCCAGCGCGCTGCTGGCCGCGCAAAACGGCTATGCCGTGGCCCTCAACTACCAGGTCAACTCGCTCGCCGCAGACGCAGTCGTGCAGCAAATCAGCGCCAGTGGCGGCCAGGCCATCGCGCTGCAGGCCAACGTCGCCATTGAGGCCGAAGTCATGGCAATGTTCGAGCAAATCGACGCCAAACTCGGACGCCTGACAGCGCTGGTCAACAACGCCGGCATCGTCGACGTCGCCGCGCGCGTGGACAACATGAGCATCGCCCGGCTCAAGCGCATGTTCGAGATCAATGTGCTCGGCAGTTTCCTGTGCGCCCGCGAAGCCATCAGACGCATGAGCACGCGCCACGGCGGTGCGGGCGGCGCCATCGTCAATGTGTCGAGCGCCGCAGCACGCCTCGGTGGTGCCGGCCAGTACGTCGACTACGCTGCCAGCAAGGGCGCGATCGACACCTTCACCGTCGGTCTGGCGCGTGAAGTCGCGGCGGAGGGCATCCGCGTCAACGCCGTTCGCCCTGGCATCATCGACACCGAGATCCACGCCTCAGGCGGGCAGCCCGAGCGCGCCCGCCAAATGGCGCCGCAAGTGCCGCTGCAACGCGCTGGCACAGCGCTCGAAGTGGCGCAGACCATCATCTGGCTGCTGTCAGAGCAATCAAGCTATAGCACCGGCGTTCTGCTTGACGTATCAGGCGGACGCTAAGCCATCAGGAAAGAGATTCATGGACTTCAAACCCCTCGTTACGCTGATGGCCATCGTCAATCCGCTCGCCATCGTGCCTTTCTTCATCCACTACACGCAGGACTTCACGCGCGAGCAACGCCGGCGCACGATCTGGATTTCGTCGTTCAGCACTTTTGTCGTTATCGCCGTCAGCGCCCTGATGGGCCTGCACATCCTGGATTTCTTCGGCATTTCGCTGGCCAGTTTCCAGGTCGGCGGCGGCATGCTGCTGCTGACCTCGGCCCTGGCCATGCTCAATGCGCAACCGGCAGAAGCCAAATCGAACGCGGAAGAAATGCACGACGCTGCGGCGCGCGCCAGCATCGCCGTGGTGCCGTTGACCATCCCACTGCTGACCGGCCCGGCCACAATGTCCACGGTCGTGATTTACGCCGAAAAAGCAAAGACCCTGCTGCAACTGAGCACCCTGGTTGGCTATGGCCTCGTCATCGCGCTGGCCACCGCGTTGTGCTTTGCTTTGGCGCATCCGATCGCGCGCGGTCTGGGCAAGACCGGTATCAACGTCATGACCCGCCTGATGGGTCTGATCCTGGCGGCGCTGGCGGTCGAGGTGATGTCGGACGGGCTCGTCAAACTCTTTCCCGCGCTTGCAAAATAGCCTCCTGCAAGAAAGTCAAAGAAGAGGCACGCGCAATGGCCCTGCACACCTGGTTGCTCTATCTGGTGGCGGCATTCGGCCTGTCACTGACACCTGGACCGAACAGTCTGCTGATACTGACACACGGTGCCCTGCACGGCCAGCGCAAAACTTTGTTCACCGTGGCCGGTGGCGCGCTCGGCTTCTTGGTTCTGATCGCGCTGTCGATGCTCGGCATTGGCGCCGTGTTGCAAGCCTCGGCCCATGCGCTGACGGTTCTCAAGTTCGTCGGCGGCGCTTATCTGATCTGGCTCGGCATCGGGCTCTGGCGCGCGCCGCCGGTGCAGTTGCAAGCCAATGCCGAGTCCGGCGACACGCGCAGCAGCGCCATGTTCCGCCAGGGCCTGCTGACGGCCATCTCGAATCCGAAAGCCTTGTTGTTCTACGGCGCTTTCCTGCCCCAGTTCATTGACCCGAGGCGCGACCTGCTGGCGCAGTTCGTGCTAATGGCAACCATTTTTGTGCTGGTTGAAATCGCTGTCGAATACCTGCTGGCGCTGCTCGCGCAGCGCATCCGTCCCTGGTTGGAGCGCGCCGGCAAACGCTTCAATCGCGTCTGTGGCGGCCTGTTTGTCGCGATGGGCCTGGCCTTACCGATGACGCGCTGAGCGCCGATTCATTTCCGGGCCGGCCTTGGCGTCCGTGGCGCCCTCGACACTCTTGCCACCGGCCCCGAAGCTTCGGCGCGCGCCCTTCTTGCCGGACTGCTCTCACTGGTACAGGCACCAACGATTCTGGCCCTCTGCCGGCTGACACTGACATAGGCATGGCCGATGCGGCTGTCAAAGTAGAGCGAGTCACCGCGCGCGAGCCGCAGCACCTCGCCGCTCTCAAAGTAGACGTCTATCATGCCGGCCATGACATGGGCAAACTCCTCGCCTTCATGGCGCACGTAATCCTCGGCTCCGTTGAAGCGGCGGGCGTGGACCGTGCCCAGGATCGGACTCATCTGCTTGCCCGCCACATCGGTACCGAGAAATTCGTAGGAGAACACCGGACCCTGGTATAGCACCCCCTCCCCGGCGCGCGTGAGCACGGGACGGTCCAGAGCGCTGGTCTTGCTGTCAGCCGATGAGAACATGGCGGCCATGTCCATCGCCAGCGCGCGACCCAGCGCGGAGAACTTCTCATAGCTGAGCGTGAGTTGCCCGCGCTCGGCGCGTGAAATGGTGGTAATGGAAACCCCCGAACGCGCGGACACCTCGGCCAGTGTGAGCCCCTGGCGCTGGCGCGTCGCGCGCAAGCGTTTGCCAAAGGTCACACGGTCCAGCGTGCGCGATGCCTTGCCACGTACGGTGCTCGCTGCATTTTTTGATTTCGTCATGAAGATGCTGACAATTAAAGAAGGCCGGTGTGAATAGCCGGACTTTAGCGATAATTTCAATTTGCGTATACGCAAATTTCAGTTTAGACTGCCCCACGCAACAAACCAATCTGACGAGCGCCGGGCCAAACCCGACCTGGCGCCCAAGCACCTCACCTAGAGCAACCCACATGCCGCAACAGGCTGACTTTCTCATCATCGGCGGCGGCATCGCCGGCGCTTCAGTGGCCTACTGGCTGGCGCCGCATGGCCGCGTCATCCTGCTGGAACGCGAATCCCAGCCCGGTTACCACGCCACCGGACGCTCGGCCGCGATGTTCATGGAAAGCTACGGCACGCCGCAGGTCTGCGCGCTGACCAGGGCCAGTCGCGCATTTTTTGAAACACCACCCGCCGGATTCACCGAGAGCCCGGTTCTGTCGGCACGCGGCGCAATGATGGTTGCCACCCAGGGGCAGGACGCACTGCTGGATGCCTACTGGGAAAATGCCCGCAAACTGTCACCCAACGCCAGACTGCTCGACGCCCACGCCGCCTGCGCGCTGGTGCCAGCGCTGCGAGCGGACCGCGTGCTGGGCGCTGTCCATGAACCCGATGCGCTGGCCATGGACGTCGATGCCCTGCATCAAGGCTATCTGCGCGGCATTCGCCGTGCCGGTGGTGTGGTCGTCTGCAATGCCGAGGTCACGGCGCTGCAGCGTTCAGCCTCGCTCTGGCAAGTGCGCACCGGTGACCTCGACCATGCGGCGCCCGTGCTCATCAACGCGGCTGGCGCCTGGGCTGATGTAGTGGCCGGCCTGGCCGGTGTGCAGCCCATCGGCCTGCAGCCCAAACGCCGTTCCGCCTTCATCTTTGCGCCGCCGGCAGACTTGCCCATCGGCGACTGGCCACTGACCATTGGCATTGACGAAGACTGGTACTTCAAACCCGACGCCGGCATGCTGCTGGGCTCGCCGGCCAACGCTGACCCAGTGGCACCACAGGACGTGCAAGCCGAAGAACTCGACATCGCACTGGCGATCGACCGCATTGAATCCATGACCAGCCTGTCCATCCGCCGCCCGACTCGCACCTGGGCCGGGCTGCGCTCCTTTGTCGCCGATGGCGACCTCGTTGGCGGCTTCGACCCCGACGCGAGGGGCTTCTTCTGGGTCGCAGCGCAAGGCGGTTACGGCATCCAGACCTCGGCCGCCATGGGCGAAGCCTGCGCCGCCCTGGCGCGCGGCCTGCCGATTCCCGAGCGCATCGCAGCCTTCGGCCTGAGCGCGCCAATGCTCAGTCCGGCGCGCCTGTTCAAATCGGCACATAGCCAGGAATCGGCCACAGCTGTTTCAGCCTGATTCTTTCACCCAAGCAACACTCAAGGCCACCATGCGCGTATTCAGCGGAGCCCTCGCCACCGAGACCAACACCTTCGGCCCGATGCCAACTGGTGTCGCGTCATTCAATGACCGTGGCTACTTTCCCGCCGGCAAGCACCCCGATCACATGCTCTACTTCAGCGGCCCGCTGTGGGCGGCGCGCCTGCGCGGCGCCGAGCATGGCTGGGATCTGGTCGAAGGCATGGTCGCCGGCGCCCAGCCCAGCGGCACCACGACGCGCCACGCCTATGAAACACTGCGCGACGAACTGCTGCGCGACCTGCGCGCCGCATTACCGGTAGACATGGTGTTGCTCGGCCTGCACGGCGCCATGGTGGCCGACGGCTATGACGACTGTGAAGGCGACCTGCTGACGCGCGTGCGCGCCATCGTCGGCCCCGATGTGGTCATCGGCGCCGAGCTCGATCCGCACAACCACCTGAGCCAGGCCATGCTGACGCAGGCCAATCTGCTGGTCTGCTACAAGGAATACCCGCACACCGACGTCAAGGAGCGCGCGCTCGAACTGGTGGACCTGTGCGCCGCCCTCGTTGAAAAACGCATCCGCCCGACGCTGGCCATGGTGGACTGCGAAATGATCACCCTGATCCACACCTCGCGCAATCCGGCGCGCGCCTTTGTCGACAAGATCCAGTCGCTCGAAGGCCACGACGGCGTGCTCTCAATCTCCGTCACGCACGGCTTTCCCTGGGGCGACGTGGCCGACATGGGCACCAAGGTCTTTGTCTACACCGACAACAACCCGGCGCAGGCCGTAGCACTGGCACGCCAACTGGCCGATGAGTTGATCGCCATGCGCGAGCAACTCGCGCCGGCCTATCCCGACATCGATAGCGCGCTCGATCAGGCACTGGCCTTCGACGGCGGACCGGTCGTCATCTCGGACGGCGCCGACAACCCCGGTGGCGGCGCGGCCAGCGACTCGACTTTCATCCTGCTCCGCCTGGTCGAACGCGGAATCGGCAACGCCGTGCTGGGACCGCTGTGGGACCCGATTGCGGTGCGCATTGCCTTCGATGCCGGCGTCGGCGCGCTGTTGCCACTGCGCATCGGCGGCAAGATCAGCCCGCTCTCGGGCCAGCCCATGGATTTGCAATGCACGGTCAAGGCCCTCACGCCCTCGCTGGTGCAGACCGGTCTGTCGAACACGCCGACACCGATGGGCGACTGCGCGCTGGTCGAGGCCAATGGCATTGAGATCCTGCTGGTCACGCTGCGCAACCAGGCCATGGGCACCGACCTCTTCACCGGCGCCGGCTGCGATCTCGCGCAGCGCAAGATCATCGTGGTCAAGTCCTCACAGCACTTCTACGCCTCGTTCTCGAAGATCGCGGCCAAGGTGATCTACGCCGACGCCCCCGGCTCGGTCGCGCTCGACCTCAACACCCTGCCCTATCTCAAGGTCAAGCGGCCAAAATGGCCGCTCAAGCCTTGAGAGCAACAGCCCTTTTCCCCCATCCCACTGAAGGAGCATTCACGATGAAACGCCTCACACTTGCAAGCCTGACCTGCCTGGGCACTCTGCTGCTGAGCCTGGCCGCCATACCGGCCCTGGCCCAGAACAAGACCCTGCGCGTGGTCGCCCACGCCGACGTCAAGATCCTGGACCCGACCTTCACCACCGCCTACATCACGCGCAACTTCGGCTACATGGTCTACGACATGCTGTTCGGCCGTGACGAGAAAGGCGTGCCGCAGCCACAGATGGTCGAGAAATACACGACTTCGAAAGACGGCAGGCTGTGGACCTTCACGCTGCGCCCGGGGCTCAAGTTCTCCGACGGCAGTCCGGTCACGGCCGCTGACGCCGTGGCCTCGATCGAACGCTGGGCCAGCAAGGACAGCATCGGCCGCGCCATGGCCGCCTCGGGGCCGGCCTGGAAGACGGTGAACGCCAGCACCTTCACGCTGACGCTCAAGGAGCCCTTTGGCCTGGTGCTCGACGGCCTGTCCAAACCCTCGGGCTTTCCGCCGGTGATCATGCCCGAGCGCCTGGCCAAGCTGCCCACGACATCGCCCATGACCGAAGTGCTGGGCTCCGGCCCCTTTGTCTTCAAGCGCGATGAATGGGTGCCCGGCAACAAGCTGGTGTTCCTGCGCAACCCGCACTATGTGGCACGCAGCGAACCGGCGAATTACCTCGCGGGCAGCAAGAAGAGCGCCTTCGACCGCGTCGAATGGCTGTATCTGCCCGACGCCAACAGCGCGATTGCCGCGCTGCAAAAAGGCGAGGTCGATTATGTGGAGCAGGTGCCACCCGACTACATCACACCGCTGCGCGCCGACCCGAATGTGAAGGTGGCGGCCTCGGGCGCCTGGCAGGGCTGGATGATCATGAACCAGTTGCACCCGCCCTTCAACAACCCCAAGGTGCGCCAGGCGCTGCTCAAGGCTGTCAGCCAGGAGCGCTTCACCGCCGCCATGGGCTACCCGCTCGATATGCGCGTCACCTATTGCCCGGCGCTGTTCCTGTGCGGCGGCCCGAACCAGACCGATGCCGGCGCCGAGCCCTATCGCACGGCCGATGTCGCCAAGGCCAAGCAGTTGCTGGCCGAATCCGGCTACAAGGGCGAGAAGATCGTGCTGCTGGTGCCAACCGATGTCACCTACCTCAACGCCATCGGCCTGATGGCAGCGCAGACCATGCGCAGCATCGGCATGAACGTCGACACGCAGAACATGGATTGGGCCTCGATCGGTGCGCGCCGCGCCAAGCGCGACGCACCCGAGGCCGGCGGCTGGAATATGTACGTGACGGTGGCCGGCGGCTTCGACGCCGACTCGCCCGTGACCAACGCCTACCTCAGCGCTGCCTGCGGCAACAGCCTACCGGGCTGGCCCTGCGACAAGCCGCTCGACGATCTGCGCACAGCCTGGATCAAGGAGACTGTGCCGGCCAAACGCCGCCTGCTGCTCGACCAGTTCCAGCGCCGCGCCTACGAAGCCCTGCCCTATATCAACGTCGGTCAGTACACGCCGGCGATTGCCTTTCGCAAGTCAATCAAGGGCGGCGAGCGGCTCAACAGCGGCCTGCCCACGGTCTGGATGCTTGACAAGTGACAAAAGACTGAAGGCCAGCATGCGCGTATTCACCGGATCCCTGGCCACCGAAACCAATACCTTCGGCCCGATGCCGACCGGCCTGGACTCCTTCAAGGACCGCGGCTACTTCCCGGCCGGCCAGCATCCGCCGGAGCTGACCCTGTTCTCGGCGCCACTGTGGGTGGCGCGCGAGGTCGCTGCTGAGCGCGGCTGGACCCTGATCGAGGGCATGGTGGCGGGCGCGCAGCCCAGCGGCACCACAACACGCGTGGCCTATGAAACGCTGCGCGACGAACTGCTGGCCGACCTGAAGGCGGCACTGCCGCTTGATCTGGTGTTGCTCGGACTACACGGCGCCATGGTGGCCGACGGCTACGACGACTGCGAGGGCGATCTGCTGACCTGCGTGCGCGCCATCGTCGGGCCCGATGTGGTGCTCGGCGCCGAGCTTGACCCGCACGTCAACCTGAGCCGCGCCATGGTCGAACAGGCCGACATCCTGGTCGCGTTCAAAGAATACCCGCACACCGACATCGTCGAACGCGCGCGTGAGCTGATCACGCTGTGCGAAGCTCGCATTGCCGGGCGCATCCACCCCGTGCATGCGGTGGCGGACTGCCACATGATCGTGCCCTTTCATACCACGCGCGACCCGGCCAAGGCGCTGGTGCAGCGCATCCAGGCGCTCGAAGGCCGGGACGGCGTACTCTCGATTTCCATCGCCCACGGTTTCTCGCTCGGCGATGTGCCCGACATGGGCACCAAGGTACTGGTCTACACCGACGGCAAGCCCGCGCAGGCCGATGCGCTGGCGCTGCAACTGGCGCACGAGGTGATTGCGATGCGCGAGCAACTCGCCGTGCGCTACCCGGCCATCGACGACGCGCTCGACGAAGCACTGGCCTTCGATGGCGGCCCGGTGCTGCTGGCGGATCGCTCCGACAACCCGGGCAGCGGCGCCAGCGGCGACTCGACCTTCATCCTGCGCCGCCTGATTGAGCGCGGCATCGGCAACGCGGCACTCGGACCGCTGTGGGACCCGGTCGCCGTGCGCATTGCCTTTGATGCAGGCGTCGGTGCGCGGCTCATGTTGCGCATCGGCGGCAAGATCGGCCCGCTCTCAGGCGATCCGCTCGATCTGGACTGCCAGATCAAGGCCCTGAAAAGCAACCTCATCATGACCGGTCTGGCCGGCGCACCGACACCGATGGGCGACTGCGCACTGGTCACAACCGAGGGCATCGACATCGTGCTGGTCACTCTGCGCAACCAGGCCCTGGACACCGACGTCTTCACTCAGCTCGGCTGCGAGCTGGCAGCGTACAAGCTCATCGTCGTCAAATCGGCGCAGCACTTCCACGCGTCTTTTTCGAAAGTTGCCAAGCAGGTCATCTACGTCGGCGCGCCGGGTGCGGCAACGCCGCATGTTGCCAGCCTGCCCTATACCAAAATTCGCCGGCCACTCTGGCCGCTCGATGACATGAGCCCGCCCAGCCTCGTATGAAACACTTCATCTGTGTGCCGATCCGGGCTGGCCTAGCGCTGCTGGCGGGTCTTTTGCTGATTGCCGTTGCCGCACCGGCCGCGCCGCCGACCAAGACCCTGCGCTTTGTCGCCCATGCCGACCTGAAGATTCTGGACCCGAGTTTCACCACCGCCTACATCACGCGCAACTTCGGCTACATGGTCTACGACACGCTGTTCGCGCAAGATGCCAAAGGCGTGCCGCAGCCGCAAATGGTGGAGAAATACACAACATCAAAAGACGGCCGCCAGTGGTCGTTCACGCTGCGTGCCGGCCTCAAATTTTCCGACGGCAACCCGGTCACCGCCGCCGATGCCGTGGCATCGATCCAGCGCTGGAGCACACGCGATTCCTTCGGTGCGCCGTTGCGCGCCGCCGGCGCCGAATGGCAGGTCGTCGATGCGCGCAGCTTCCGACTGCAACTCAAAGAACCCTTCGGCATGGTGCTCGAAGCGCTCGCCAAACCGTCAGGCTTTCCGGTCATGGTCATGCCAGAGCGTCTGGCCAAACTGCCCACGACAGCGCCGATCAACGAAGTGCTCGGCTCCGGACCCTTCCTGTTCAAGCGCGACGAATGGGTGCCGGGCAACAAGCTGGTCTTCGTCCGCAACCCGGCCTATTTGCCGCGCAGCGAGCCGGCCAGCGGCATGGCCGGCAGCAAGAAGCCGGCCTTTGACCGCGTTGAGTGGCTCTACCTGCCCGACGCCAACAGCAGCATCGCCGCGCTGCAAAAGGGTGAGGTTGATTTTGTCGAAATGGTGCCGCCGGACTACGTCACGCCGCTGCGCTCGGACGCCCAGGTGAAACTGCTGCCCTCCAGCGCCCAGCAGGGCCAGTTGATCATGAACCACCTGTACCCGCCGTTCAACAACCCCAAGGTGCGCCAGGCCGTGCTCAAAGCCGTCAGCCAGGAACGCTTCAACGCCGCCATGGGCTACCCGCTGGACATGCGCATGAGCTACTGCGCGACCTTCTTCATCTGCGGCAGCGCCAACGAGACCGCAGCCGGCTCCGAGCCCTACCGCACTGCCGACAGCGCCAAGGCCAAACAAATGCTGGCCGAGTCGGGCTACAAGGGCGAGAAAGTGGTGCTGCTGGTGGCCAGCGACGTGCCCTACCTGAACGCGCTGTCGCTGATGGCGCTGCAAACGCTGCGCAGCATCGGCATGAACGTCAACGCCGTTACGATGGACTGGGCCTCGATCGGCGCGCGCCGCGCCAAGCGCGATGCGCCGGAGTCCGGCGGCTGGAGCGCCTACGCCACGGTGGCCAACGAGTTTTCCATCAACAGCCCGATCGTCAGCACCTACCTGGGCGCGGCCTGCGGCAACTCGCTGCCGGGCTGGCCCTGCGACAAAGGGTTGGACGAATTGCGTGCCGCCTGGATGCGCGAGACAGTGCCGGCAAAGCGGCGTGAAGCGCTCGACGCCTTCCAGCGCCGCGCCTACGAGGTTGTGCCCTACATCAACCTGGGCCAGTACTACCCGGCCTCGGCCTATCGCAAGGAGCTCAAGGGCGCCGATCGCATCTGGGGCGGCCTGCCCAACCTCTGGGTGCTCGACAAATGAACTACCTGCTGCGCCGCCTGCTGGCAACCCTGCCCGTGATGGCGGTGGTGGCCGTGGTAGTGTTCCTGCTGATTCACCTCTCGCCCGGCGACCCGGCGGCGCTGATTGCCGGCGACCTGGCCAGCACCGAGGACATCGAAAAACTGCGCGCCGTGCTCGGGCTCGATCAGCCGCTGTGGCGCCAGTTTTCGATCTGGCTGGCACACATCCTCACGGGCGACCTCGGCACCTCGATCTTCACACAGGTGCCGGTGACGCAACTGCTGGCGCAGCGCCTGGAGCCGACGCTCTCGATCGCCGTCCTGACCATGGCCTTAACAGTCTGCGTTGCCGTGCCACTGGGCACCCTGGCCGCGCACCGCGCCGGCAGCTGGATCGACCGCTTCGTGATGCTGTTTGCGGTGCTCGCGTTCTCAGTGCCGGTGTTCCTGATCGGCTACCTGCTGATCTACAGCTTTGCCATCCGCATTCCGCTGTTTCCGGTGCAGGGTTATGTGCACCTGTCCGAGGGCGTCGGCCCCTGGCTCAACAGTCTGGCGCTGCCCTGCATCAACCTGGCCCTGGTCTACATCGCGCTGATCACACGCATGACACGCGCCACCGTGATGGAAGTGCTGCAGGAAGACTACATCCGCACGGCGCGCGCCAAAGGCCTGGGCGTGCTGGCGGTGCTCGGTCACGCGCTGCGCAATGCCGCGATTCCGATTGCCACCACGGTCGGCGTCGGCATCGCGCTGCTGATCGGCGGCGTTGTCGTGACCGAGACCGTATTCGCCATTCCAGGCGTTGGCCGCCTGGTGATTGACTCGGTGCAGCGCCACGACTATCCCGTGATCCAGAGCGTGCTGCTGCTCTCAGCCGGCGTCTACGTGCTGATCAACCTGCTGATCGACCTGAGCTACCGCCTGTTCGATCCGCGCATCCAGTACTGAGCTTGATGTCCACGCCCCTCGCTGAACCCACCGCTGCCGATGCGCTGCCGTTCGTGCCGCCCCGCTGGCGCTGGCTGCGCAAGAACCCGACGCTGATCATCGGCGTACTGCTGCTGCTCATCGTCACGGCGATCACGCTGGCGGCGCCCTGGATCGCCACGCACGATCCGCAGGACATCGATCCGCTCACGCGCATGCAGGGCGCCTCAGCCGCGCACTATTTCGGCACCGACGCGCTCGGGCGCGACGTCTTCAGCCGCGCCGTCTGGGGCGGTCGGGTTTCCATGATCGTCGGCATCTCGGTGGCGGTGCTGGCGACACTGGCCGGCGTGCTGCTCGGACTGGTCGCGGGCTTTGTACGCTGGGCTGACGGACCCGTGATGCGCGTGATGGACGGCATGATGGCGATCCCCGGCATCCTGCTTGCCATTGCCCTGATGGCGGTCACGCGCGCCAGCCTCACCACCGTCATCGTCGCCATCACGGTGCCCGAGATTCCGCGCATGGTGCGCCTGGTGCGCTCGCTTTCGCTGACGCTGCGCGAGCAGTTGTATGTGGAGGCGGCGCACGCCGTCGGCACCCGGCTGCCCGTGATCCTGTGGCGCCACGTGCTGCCCAATATGGTGGCGCCGCTGATCGTGCAGGCCACTTTCGTCGCCGCCGCCGCCGTGCTGATCGAGGCCTCGCTCTCGTTTCTCGGCGTCGGCGTGCCAGCGCAGACGCCAAGCTGGGGCAATATGATGGCCGAGGGTCGCAATTTTGTCGCCGTCGCCTTCCATATCATCCTGTACCCCGGTCTGCTGCTGGCGGCCACGGTGCTGGCCATCAACCTGCTCGGCGACGGTCTGCGCGATGTGCTCGACCCGCGCCTGGCGCGCCAGCTTTGAAGACGCCATGACCACCACCGCAGCCCCCGCCCCGCAACCAGGCAGCGCTGTGCCACTGCTCGAAGTGCAGGAGCTTCGCACCTGGTTCGACACGCTAGCCGGCACGGTGCGTGCAGTTGACGGCGTCTCCTTCACCGTGCAGGCCGGACAGACGCTCGGCGTGGTTGGCGAATCAGGCTGCGGCAAGAGTGTCACGGCGCTGTCCGTACTGCGCCTGCTGCCGAGCCCACCGACGCGCCACATGGGTGCGGTGCGCTACCGCGGCACCAATCTGCTGGATTTGAGCGAACGTGAAATGCGCGCGGTGCGCGGCAACCGCATCTCGATGATCTTCCAGGAGCCGATGACCTCGCTCAACCCGGTACTCACCATCGGGCGCCAGATCGCCGAGACCGTGATGGTGCACCAGCGCGCCAGCCGCGCCGAGGCGATGCAGCGCGCGGTCGAGATGCTGCGCCTGGTGCAGATCCCGGAGCCCGAGCGCCGCGCCGGCGAGTACCCGCACCAGCTCTCCGGCGGCATGCGCCAGCGCGTCATGATCGCGCTGGCCCTGGCCTGCAAGCCCGAGCTGCTGATCGCCGACGAGCCGACAACGGCCCTGGACGTCACGATCCAGGCCCAGATCCTGGACCTGATCAAGCGCCTGCAGGCCGAGCTCGGCATGGGTGTTGTTCTGATCACGCACGACCTCGGTGTGGTGGCCGAAAACTGCGACCGCGTGGTGGTGATGTACGCCGGGCGCAAGGTCGAGGAGACCAGCGTGCTAAACCTTTTCACACAACCGCTGCATCCGTATACGCGCGCGCTGATGGCGTCGATGCCGGCCATGAACAGCGACCTCGCCCGGCTCACCGAAATTCCCGGCATGGTGCCATCGCCGCATGAACTCGGCCCCGGCTGCGCCTTTGCGGCGCGCTGCCAGCATGCCCAGCAGTACTGCCATGATCGCAGCCCGGGCCTGACCGAGCAGGGGCCGGACCACGTCGTGGCCTGCTTCGCAGTCGAGGAAGGCCGCATCGACGCTGCCGAGGTCAAGACATGAGCAGTATTCCTTTGCTTGAGGTCACCGACCTGCGCAAGCACTTCTTCTCGCCGCGGCCCTGGCTGGGCGCCGCCAAGCCAGCGATCCAGGCGGTTGATGGTGTCTCGTTCAGCGTGGCACGCGGCGAAACGCTGTCACTGGTCGGTGAATCGGGTTGCGGCAAGACCACCACCGCCAAGTCGGTGCTGCGCCTGATCGAGCCGACCTCGGGCTCGGTCAAACTCGACGGCGAAGAGTTGTTGAGCCTCGATGCCGCGCAGATGCGCGCGCGCCGGCGCCATTTGCAAATCATCTTCCAGGACCCCTATGCCTCGCTCAGCCCCCGCCTGAGCGCCGGCGAGATCGTGGCCGAGCCGCTGCGCAACTTTGGCGACTGGAGCGCGGCGCAGCGGCACGAGCGCGTGCAATGGCTGTTTTCCAAGGTCGGCCTGCGCCCGGATGCAGCAAAAAAATACCCGCACGAATTCTCCGGCGGCCAGCGCCAGCGCCTGGGCATCGCACGCGCGCTGGCGCTGGGCCCGAAGCTGATCGTCTGCGACGAACCGGTGTCGGCGCTCGACGTCTCGGTACAGGCGCAGGTTGTCAACCTGCTGCAGGACCTGCAGAACGAGTTCGGCCTGGCCTATCTGTTCGTCGCGCACGACCTGGCTGTGGTGCGCCACATCAGCCACCGTGTGGCCGTGATGTACCTCGGTCACATCGTCGAAATCGCCGACCGTGACACCTTGTTCAAGGCCGCGCTGCACCCCTACACCGAGAGTCTGCTGGCGGCCGTTCCGCTGCCCGATCCGCGCCTGCGGCGCCAGCGCATCCTGCTGCAGGGCGATCTGCCGAGCCCGGCCAATCCGCCACCGGGATGCCGTTTCCACACTCGCTGTCCGCTGGCCCAAGCGGTCTGCAAGGAACAGCGCCCGGCGCTCACACAACGCAGCGTCAACAATCAGGGCGGGCAATGGGTTGCCTGCCACTTCCGCTGAAAGGACTTTTCATGCCTGCACCTCAACACTACGACTTGCTGATCCATGGCGGCAGCGTCATCGACGGCACCAAGGCGCCGCGCTACCAGGCCGACGTCGGCATCCGCAACGGGCTCATCGCTGCCATTGGCGATCTCACCGGCTACAGCGCCGACGCGCGCATTGATGCCAGCGGGCGCATCGTGGCGCCGGGCTTCATCGACTCGCACACGCACGACGACCAGGCCGTGCTGTCACAGGCCGACATGAGTTTCAAGATTTCGCAAGGTGTCACCACGGTGATTGCCGGCAACTGCGGCATCAGCGCGGCGCCGCTGCGGCCGGACATGGACTTGCCGATGCCGCTCAGCCTGATCGAAAGCCCGCCCGAGAATCGCTTCACCACCTTTGCCGCCTACCTGGCGGCCTTGCGCCAAACGCCTGCTTCGGTCAATGTTGCGGCCATGGTCGGGCACACCACGCTGCGCGCCGTCACCATGTCCGAACTCGACCGCGAAGCCACGACCGACGAAATCCATGCCATGCAGCAGTTGTTGGAAGAAAGTCTGCAAGCCGGCGCCATCGGCATGTCAACCGGCACCTTCTACCCGCCCGCCATCAAGGCCAGCACCGAGGAGATCATCGCCGTTGGGCGACCGCTCACAAAGCACCAGGCGCTCTACGTGACCCATATGCGCGACGAGGCCACCCTGGTCATGGAGGCACTGGAAGAAACCTTTCACATCGGACGCGAACTCGGCATTGCCGTGGTGGTCTCGCACCATAAGGTGCAGAACCACGCCAACTTCGGCCGCAGCGCCGTCACCCTGCCCTTCATCCGTGAAGCCATGCGCCACCAGTGCATTTGCCTGGACTGCTACCCCTACACCGCCGGCTCAACCATGATCCGCACCGACCGCAGCATGCTCGACGGCCGCGTGCTGATTGCGTCGAGCGTGCCGCACCCTGAGTGCGCCGGGCGCGACCTCGACGCCATCGCCGCCGAGTGGGGAGTCGCCAAGGACGAGGCAGCGCGCCGCCTGCAACCCGGCAGCGCGATCTACTTCCTGATGGACGAGAACGACGTGCAGCGCATCCTCGCTTTTGACGAAACCATGATCGGCTCCGACGGCATCCCGGTCGGCGAGAGCCCACACCCGCGCCTGTGGGGCACCTTTCCACGCGTACTCGGGCATTACAGCCGCGATGTCGGCCTGTTTCCGCTGGAAACCGCAGTCTGGAAAATGACCGGCCTGACCGCGCGCAACTTCGGCCTGCAGGGTCGCAGCACGCTCAAAGTCGGCCACCACGCCGACGTCGTGGTGTTTGATGCCGCCACCATCCGCGACACCGCGACCTACGAAGCACCGATCCAGCCCGCCGCCGGCATCGACGCTGTCATCGTCAACGGCGTCGTCGCCTGGCGCCACGGCGCACACAGTGGCGCGCGCAGCGGCCAGGTCATCACCCGCAAACCGGCCACGACCAGGGCGTCCGCATGAGCACGATCACACGCTACCCGTCGGCGCTGCCGGCGCCGTTTTCCAAAGCGGTGCAGGCCGGTGGTTTCTTGTTCCTGTCAGGCGTGCTGCCGATGGACGCGCAGGCCAACATCATCGCCGGCGACATCCAGGCGCAGACGCGCGCCGTGCTGAAGCGCATCGCGCTGACGCTGGCCGATCTGGGTGCCGGCATGGGCGACGTGGTGCGCGTCAGCGTCTGGTTGTCTGACCTGATTGATTTCGCCGCCTTCAACGGCGAATACCAGAAGCATTTCCCGCTGGGATTGCCGACGCGCTCAACCGTTCAGGCCGTGCTCTACCAAGGCGCCAAAGTCGAGATCGAAGTCCAGGCCTGGGTTGGAGGCTAAAGACCGCCCGTCGCCGGGCTAGCCCTGCGGCTTGACCACCGGTCCGACCACGCCTTCGAGATTCGAGACGATCGCCTTGCGGTATTCCGAAACGTAGAACTCGACCGCCTTCTCCTTGTCTTGCTCGGCGCCATTTTGGGACACGAAATTGAAGGCGTTGTAGCGTCCGGCCGCGAACAGGATGGCAGCGCTGACTTCGCCGTCCTTGCACTTTTCGGCCAGTCGGTTGGCCAAGTGGATGAACTCATCGACGAGCTTGAGAAATTCGGGCGGGTAGGCCATGGCAATCCTTTGCGGGGTTATCAATCGACGCCGGCCGCTGCTATTTGCACACGGCCGCGTCAGCTTGGACCCGAGCTTAGCGCATCGCCCTTTCAACAGCCGGGACGGCGCTGCTGAACCCGCATTCAAACCAGGGTCTGACCGAAGCGCTCAAGCCGCGGCCACCAGGCTCCGAGCATGTCCACCGACAGCAGCACACGCTCCGCCTTGCCAATCAGCAAACGACGCGGCACCAGACCGATGTAGCGTGAATCGGCACTGTTGTCGCGGTTATCGCCAAGCACCAGGTAGTGCCCGTCGGGAATGCTCAGCTCGGCAAAGTTGTCGCGCGCCGCCACACCCGGCAACCACTGAATGGCGTGTTGTTCACCCGCGATGTACTCCCGATAAGCTTGCGCCTGCCAGGGCGCATCGAGGGCCGCGCGCTCGGCCGGTGTTGGCAGCGCCGCATAGCCGGCAACCTGGCCGTTGAGGATGAGCTGCTTGTCACGCATCGCAATGCGGTCGCCCGGAAGAGCGACGATGCGCTTGATCAAACGCACGCCGTCGCGCGGTGAATGGAAGGTAACGATGTCACCGCGCTGCGGCTTGCCCAGCGTCAGCAACACGTGATCGGTCAAGGGCAACTTGAAATCGTAGGCCAGGCGGTTCACCAGCACCACATCGCCCTCCAGAATATTGGGGTGCATGGAACCCGAAGGCACCGGGTTCCAGTCGGCCACGGCGGTGCGGAACAAGCCCAGCAGCAGCAGGAAAGCCAGAAAGCCCCGGTTCTGGCGCAACCAATTCTTCATGCCGACCTCAGTTGGACTGTTGCAACGCCCGGCTCGATTCGAGCGGCACGAAGAACCAGAGCACAAGATAGGCCAGCAAGCCGAACCCCGTGCACAGCGCAAAGGCGAACACAATGCGCCAGATCCAGGCTTCCATGCCGGTGGAGACCGCCAGCCCACCGCAGACGCCGCCAAACCAGCGGTCTGTGGCCGAGCGCCGGAATCCGTTGATGGCCTGCAGGGCCGGCTCGGTTGGCTGCGGGCTTGACAGCAGCTTGCTCTTGGCGCGCTGGAATTCCTCGGCACTCAGGCTGCCCCGGTCACGCAGTTGTTCAAGGCGGGTCAAATCATCGGCAATCGACATGGTGTTCTCCAAAAAAGCGGTGTTCCTGACCGCATGAATCGAACTTTAGTCCAGCTTGTGATGGCCGTACAGCCCCGGTGCGATGAAGTGCAGAAAGCCGATAGCAGGACGCCAAACCCGGCGATGAATCGAGATCAGGTCTGCCTGCCGCACTTCAGTCGCTACTGCGTCGTTTATTGACATCATCTCAACTGCACCCTACACTTCCTTACCAAACGGTAAGGAAGATCATGCTAGCCACATTAACGAGTAAATCCCAAATCACGCTGCCCAAAGACGTACGCGCCCTGCTGCAGCTTGAGCCTGGAGACAAGATCGCGTTTCTGCCCTTGCCGGACGGTCAGATTACGGTCACCAAAGCCAATAAGGCTTCCTTCGCCAAACTGCGCGGCCTGTTGCCCCAACCAGCGCGTGCCTATACCGTTGAAGAAATGAATCAGGCAGCACAGGATGCGGTGGTGAGCAAAACCATGGTTACGAAGCGCAGCAAAACAAAACGGTAAAGGTCAAGCCATGCTCGCACTTGATACCAACATACTGGTTCGCCTCGTCACCAACGATGACCCGGCGCAGGCGCAGCGCGTACAAGAAACGCTCGACGCTGAACTGACGGCGGGTCGTGAATGCATGGTGGGCCATATCGTCTTGTGTGAACTGGTATGGGTGCTTGGTCGGCTCTACGGCTACTCGCTGGTGCAGTGCCAGCAAACGGTAGCGGGTTTGCTGGCATTTGCCGGCTTGCGTTTCGAGTCCATGCCCGTGGTTCTTGCCGCCTTCAAAGCCTGGCGGCAGCAAGGCGGCGATTGGGCCGACCATCTGATAGGCGCGCAATTGCAGGCGCAGGGCTGCGACGCCGTGCTGACGCTGGACCAGCAGGCGAGCCGGGCAGCGACGCACCGACTGCTGCGGCGATAGCGTCATTGACCAGTCACGTGACTTCAAGAATTAGGCCAGCACCTTGACCATAGGTTTCCAGCCCCGCGTCGTGGCCCGGCGCGCGAACTTGCGGTCATCGAAGGTGGCGACGCTGGCGCATTGCCGGTATGACGCATGGTGCAAAGCGTCGGCGAAGTCGAACCCGTCTGCCAGTGCATTGACGGCCAGTTCCACGCCCAGGCGATCTTCGACCTCAACATTCGGTATGGCCTGCAAATGACGCAGCACGGTCAACACGTCTGCGACCGGGCTCTTGTAATAGCCGCGCAGCACCCATTCAAGCTCCAGCAGCACCGACTTGCTGACGTACAAGCGTTTGCCACTCTCGATCAACTTGCGCGCCAGCGCGCTTTGCTTTTGTGACGGCACATCGGGGCTGACGACGTAGTAGCGTGCCAGCACATTGGTGTCGAGCCCGATCATGGCGCCTCTGTACTCAGGCTTGCTACGTCGAAGTCCGCAGGCACGCCGCGGCGGCGGCTGCGGATCAGTCCAAAGCCGCTGGCTTCACTCTGCCGCGCCGAGGCCGCTGGACGCAAAGCAATGTGGTCACCTTCGATCTTGAAGGTAACCGACATGCCCTGCTGCAGTCCGAAGTGCTGGCGCATATCGCGCGGAATCGTGACCTGGCCTTTGCTGGTGATGGTGGTTTGCACGGCATGCTTTCAAAAGTATTACGTGGTAATACTAGCACTTTTGGGTTTTGACGGTGTCAAAAACGCTCGACCATCCCATAGATCGCCGGAACCGCACCGAGCGTCAGAATGGCGGAACGGACCACGCAAAGTCAGAAACTTTGGCACGCGCGGATGCACACCGACGTGGAACGCCGTGACGCGTATCCAGCCCACAGGCATAGCGGGCAGCGGTGCATTGGCCGTTCTCACAATTTGCCGCCATTTTTGGTCCAAACCCTAACGGCGCTTCTTCTTTCCAGCGCCAGTCCCTGGCCGTGGGGTAACTCGAAATCCCGGTACCTTGATAGCGCTTAACAATGCTAGCGTGTTGAGGGTCCGCGGATGCTTATCACCATGTACATGCTTCCGAATCCCCAAGGCTTCCATCGCCCATGCGTGCGCCAACCGCGGCTGATTCAATCGTAGAAGATATGCTGCTATGTTGTGTAAACACGTGGCTGTATGGGGATGGCGCTCGCCAAACAGTTCGCGTTGAATGTCTAAGGCTTGTTTAGCCAATTCCAGAGCGAGTTGTGTCTTTCCGAGGGCATTGCGAAATGTCTGGATTCTGGCTTTAGCCGGAATGACAAATCAGCCCTCCAGCTCCAGCCCCCGCCTCCACTGCTTGACCAGCGCATAAATCGCTGGGATCACGGCCACCGTCAGCACGGTGCTAGAGATCATGCCGCCGACCATCGGTGCCGCCATGCGGCTCATGACTTCGGAGCCGGTGCCGGTGCCCCACATGATGCGAAGAAGGCCGGCCATGATCGCGACCACGGTCATCATCTTGGGGCGGGCATGGATGACCTCTGCCGCATGTGCCATTCGACTATGCAAGCTCTATACTGACGAGCATGCCAACCGTTCTCAGGATTTCAGGATTCCGGTTTCATTTCTACTCTGATGAAGGCACGGAGCCGCCGCATATCCACGTCGAGGCTGGTGATAGCGAATGCAAGTTCTGGCTGTCGCCCCCAGCTTTGGCAAGAAATCGGGGCATGAGTGCAGTCGACATTCGCAGGGTCGAGCGTTTGATTTACGAGCACCAGGCCTTTCTTTTGGAGAAGTACGATGATTTTCAATCCGAATGAACTTGAGTTTGTAGCGACGCGAGCCTGGGTGGAGAACCGTACGGTCTTCATGGAATTGACTGATGGACGACAGATAGGTTTCCCGGCAGCCAGATTTCACCGCCTGGCGGGCGCAACGGACGCACAATTGGCCGAAGTCACATTGCGCATGAATGGCTCGGCCTTGCGCTGGGAATCTTTGGATGAAGACATCACCGTCACCGGTGCTGCTCTTGGCAGATTTCAGTCACCGCTGCCACAGGCCGCCTAAGTGGTTGCTTCCCTGACCAACACGGGGTCAGAACACTTGCCAATCGAGGATATATTTGAGGCGGCGTAACAGAAACACAAACTGCTCTATGCCTCAACAACGCGCCATGTACGGCTATTAAACGACACTTTCTTTGGAAGAAAGTCTGTATCACCGTGATCAACTTCGCGCCGCGCGCTACGCTGCGCTGGCCGATGCAGAGGCCTTTCGTGAGATTTGCTTCGCTATCGAAGCGCTCGGATTTCGTCTCTTGGGGAGACAAGCTGATCTTGGAGCATACGAACCAAAGCTCCGTGAGTTGGGAAAGAAATCTGTAGTCCTGACTGAAATGTCACAGTGTCATCCTGGCACCTTCAGCAACTTTTCTTCTCTCTTCTATTTGATGCGCAACGCCAGAAACGACGCGATGCATACGGGTGCATACGCGCGCCATGCAACCGCCGCAGCGTAAGCGGCCAGCTATGGCACCTTGACGCAAGGGGTCGGCAATATGCGATGTCGTTGACCGCGCTCAGACCTGAGGCTGCCAGCGATGCGGGAGCAGTTCGTCGATTCTGCTGTTCAGGTGCGACGGCAACCGCGTGAGAACGTCCTTGAGATACGCCCATGGATCGTGCCCCTGCATCTTGGCCGACTGCACCAGGCTCATGACGATGGCGGCGCGCTGGCCGGCAAGTTCACTACCCGCGAATAGCCAGACCTTCCTGCCCATGGCCCAGGGCCGCATCAGGTTCTCGATGTGGTTGTTATCGATGGGAATGTCGCCATCCGCCAGGTTAGCCATCAATGCGCTCCAGCGGTTCAGGCTGTAATCGATGGCATTGGCAATGGCGCCGCCGTCGGGTACGCGCCGGCGCTCCAGTTGCAGCCAGACGTGCATTTCCTCAGCGCGTGAGCACGATCATTACGACAAATTTGGAATACTCAAGCTGGTACGAACTGTTCAACAACAAGGCGCTGGTGGACGCCTTGCTCGACAGGCTTCAACACCACTGCATCACCGTTCGCATCGAGGGAGCGTCGCTGCGCG
>CAIXNB010000048.1 GCA_903920695.1 uncultured beta proteobacterium | reverse complement strand
GGCCGTTGACTCTCCCTGAGCAGGAGTAGCGCAATGTCTTGGCGTAGTTGGTCCTTGACTTGAAGAAAAGTCGTCCTTTCTGCCTGCAGGCGCCGGACCAGCGTGCGCGTAGACAGGTTCAGCGCCCGGGCGATGCTTGCCTCATCGCTGTCTTCAATCAGTCGACCTTCAAGACATTGGCGAACCTGATTCTTCATGGGCGTTAACGCCCTCAGCTTTTGATGGGCCGACTCCAGCTCGCGGGTGCGTTCTTCCAGCATGCGCTGCAGCGCCTGATTCTGTTCAAGCAGTCCCTCGATTGGATAGACCTCGCCGTTTCGCACCATTTGATCGGGGATCGAAATGCCGCTGTAGACAATTTTCCAGTGCGCGTCTTCAAGCCGGAAGATCAGCGTCAGGCGTGCCGATTCCCTTGACATGTCTTTCTCAGGCATGGGCAGTCTAATGTGAAACAACCCAGTCGCCACCACGATGTCGTCGTGAAGGTCCTGCAGCAAGAGGTCGAGCATCTCGATCTGGATACGACCGGGCACTTGCACAAAGTCCTGTCGGGTGATGTTGACCCACGTCGCCCTGTCATTGACAAGAAAGCGCCCCCCACCGGTGTAGCCATTGAAGTTTTCGCTGAATCGCGTCGTGAGCAAGTCGTCGCGCGCGGCGTACATTTCGATGTATTTCTCGAACAGGGAACGAATGAGGTGATGGCGAGCCGGCAGCATGGCCAAAGTATCAACGATCAACGTCGGATTAGCCGCCTACTTCAACGTAATTTTGACTTCAATTTTGTCGTCGCTACAGCGCCCGACGCGAAGGACCGCGCGCATCGCGTTCCAAGGATGGTCGCGTAAGGCTGAGGTTCAAGGGTCTTATTGCGTCCGCGCAATCACCAGTCCCGTGATGTGTGCGGCACTGGCGGCGCGCAGCACCTGTGCGGCGGCATAAAGCGTGGCGCCGCTGGTCATGACATCGTCGATTAGCACGAGACGCTTGCCCTTGATTTGTGATGCCAGCAAGGGCTCGACGGCAAACGCATTTTTCAGCGCCTGCAAGCGCTCGCTGCGGCTGAGCGAGCTCTGCGGCGGCGTGTCCTGGATGCGCAGCAGCATTTGGCTGCTGGTCTTGCCTGGTGCCAGTGCGTTTGCCAGCAGCAGTGCCTGGTTGAAGCCGCGCGTGCGCAGGCGCTCGGCAGATAGCGGCATTGGCAGTACAAGCTCAGCCGCCTCCAGCGCGGGTTCGACCCAGGGCGTGCTGCGCAGCAGCAGCGCGAAGGCGCCGGCGCGTCCGGGGTGCGCATGGAACTTGTAGCCCTGAATCAGGTGTGACCAGGGGTAGGCGTAAGACACGGCGGCCAGACATGCATCCAGCGGCGGCGGTTTCTTGATGCATTCGCCACATTGGCGCACGCCCGGTGGTAGCAGCAGGGCACAGGTCAGGCAGCGTGGCTGCGGTTGCGCGAAGTGGCTGACGCAGTCCTCGCACAGGCTCTGGCTCGGCCAGCCATGGCAAACCATGCACTGGCTCGGCAAAGCATCGAGCAGCCGGCTGAACAAACGCGCAAACATGGAGTCAATATACTCTGGCGACCTTAGCCCGACCTTCACATGACAAGCGAACGCCCACCCACGATTGATCTCCGCGCTGCCCGGCGCTGGCAGCAGATGCCGCCCAGTGCCTCCCCCTGGCTGCACGAGGAGGTGGCGCGGCGCATGGCGGAACGGCTGGCTTGCATCAAGTTGCAGCCCGCCAACTGGGCGCACTGGGAGCCGGTGCGCGGCGGCCTGCAGGCGCATGCCTTGCTGGCCGAGCGCTACCCGCAGGCCGACTGCCTGGTAACGGAATTTCAGCCAGCGCGCCTGGCCTACGCCACCAAGGCCTTGGCCAAGCCTTGGTGGCAGCCGTCGCGCTGGACCGGCAAGGCGACGCGCTTCGAGGTGCCGGCCGAGGGCGCGGCGCAGATGCTGTGGGCCAATATGGCGTTGCACATGACGGACGACCCGAGCGCCTTGATGGCGCAGTGGCAGCACGCACTGGCGGTGGATGGCTTCCTGATGTTCTCCTGCCTCGGGCCCGACACCTTGCAGGAATTGCGTCCGCTCTACCAGTCGCTGGGCTGGCCGGAGCCGGCGCACGAGTACACCGACATGCACGATTGGGGTGACATGCTGCTGGCGGCTGGTTTTGCCGATCCGGTGATGGACATGGAGCGCATTGTTCTGACATTCGAAACGCCCGAGCGCCTGCTGCACGAGTTGCGCGGCCTGGGGCGCAACCTGCACCCGCAGCGCTTTCAAGGTCTGCGTGGGCGTCAATGGCGTGCGAAATTGCTGCAGGCACTGGCCGCCAAGCCGCTGCAACTGACCTTCGAAGTGGTCTACGGTCATGCCCTGAAACCCGCGCCGCGACTCGATGTGCGGCCTGAGACCGTGCTGTCCCTGGCGCAAATGCGCGAAACTTTGAACCAGCGCAAAACTTATCCCAAGAATCCTTGAGAAAAGGACTTGACAAGGCGTTCAACAAGAATTAATCGGCTGCACTACAATTGCCCGCGACCTGACTTGGAGCAGGCGGCGTGCGATCGGATTTTGATCGCCATGCCGGGACCAGCAGAGGATCCGAGGCAATAAAACAAGTGAGCACGATGAAAAGCATTCTCAAGAAATTGACGGGCCCGCTGCTGGCTGCAAGCGCCTGGGCCGGCAGCACGGTCTTTAGCGTGGCACACGCGGTCAACGATTTGCCGGGCGGACCGGCGGTCAACCAGTTGAACCTGCCGGCCGGCGTCACCGGCATCGCCCAGGATCAGGCCTGGCTGCATTGGTTCATGCTGATCGTTTGCACCGTGATCTTTGTCGCGGTCTTCGGCGTGATGTTTTATTCGATCTGGAAGCACCGTAAGTCGGTCGGCCACAAAGCGGCCAATTTCCATGAATCGGTGACGGTCGAAGTGATCTGGACCATCGTGCCCTTCATCATTGTGATCTTGATGGCGCTACCGGCGACCAAGGTCGTGGTGGCGATGAAGGACACCACCAACGCCGACCTCACGATCAAGGTCACCGGCATGCAGTGGAAATGGGGTTACGACTACCTCAAAGGCGAAGGCGAGGGCATCGGCTTCATCTCGGCGCTGGACAAGGCGCAGCGCCAGATGTCGAACGACGGCGGCCCCAAAGCGGGCCAGGTTGTCGATGACTACCTGCTCAAGGTTGATCACCCGCTGGTCGTGCCGGTGAATCAGAAAATTCGCATCATCACCACCGCCAACGACGTCATCCACGCCTGGATGGTGCCGGCGCTGGGCGTCCAGCAGGCGGCGATTCCTGGCTTTGTGCGCGACACCTGGTTTCGCGCCGAGAAGATCGGCGACTATCACGGACAGTGCGCCCAGTTGTGCGGCAAGGAACACGCTTACATGCCGATTCACGTGAAGGTGGTCTCGGCTGCGGATTACTCGCTGTGGGTTGCGGCCGAGAAAAAGGCCATGGCCGCCAAGGCGGACGATCCGAAGCGGGTCTGGACCGCTGAGGACATCTTCAAGCGCGGCGAAAAAGTCTATGCTGCCAACTGCGTGGTCTGCCACCAGTCGCACGGCAGGGGCGGCGGCGTGATCAAGCCGCTTGACGGCGCGGCGGTCGTGCTCGACGCCGACAAGGGCAAGCAGATTGCCGTGCTGCTCAAGGGCCAGAACAATGGCGCCATGCCGTCCTGGAAAGCGCTCAGCGACACCGACATTGCGGCGGTGATCACCTTTACCAAGAACAACTGGTCGAACAAGACGGGTCAACTGGTTCAGCCCTCTGACGTCACGGCAGCGCGCCACTGAGCACCCGCAGCCCGATTACAAGAATTGACAAGGAAATCGCCATGAGTGCCGTTCTACCCATTCCCGCCCACGACCACGATCACGAGCAGCACCACGCGCCCAGCGGCTGGCGGCGCTGGGTCTTTGCCACCAACCACAAGGACATCGGTACCCTGTACATGTTGTTCAGCCTCACCATGCTGATGATCGGCGGCGTGCTGGCCCTGATCATCCGCGCCGAGCTGTTCCAGCCGGGCCTGCAGTTTGTGAACCCTGAACTGTTCAACCAGCTCACCACAATGCACGGCCTGATCATGGTGTTCGGCGCCATCATGCCGGCCTTCGTCGGCTTCGCCAACTGGATGATTCCGATGCAGATCGGCGCCTCCGACATGGCGTTTGCACGCATGAACAACTTCAGTTTCTGGCTCATGATTCCGGCCGCCGTGCTGCTGGCAACGTCCTTCTTTGTGCCCGGCGGCGCACCGGCCGCTGGCTGGACGCTGTATGCGCCGCTGACGCTGCAAATGGGCCCGAGCATGGATACCGGCATCTTTGCCCTGCACCTGCTGGGTGCATCGAGCATCATGGGGTCCATCAACATCATCGTCACCATCCTGAACATGCGCGCTCCCGGCATGACGCTGATGAAGATGCCGATGTTCTGCTGGACCTGGCTGATTACGGCTTACCTGCTGATTGCCGTCATGCCGGTGCTGGCCGGTGCCATCACCATGACGCTGACGGATCGCCATTTCGGCACCAGCTTCTTCAACCCGGCCGCCGGCGGCGACCCGGTGATGTACCAGCACATCTTCTGGTTCTTCGGCCACCCCGAGGTCTACATCATGATCCTGCCAGCCTTCGGCATCATCAGCCAGATCGTGCCAGCCTTCGCGCGCAAGCGTCTGTTCGGCTATGCCTCCATGGTCTACGCCACTTCGTCGATTGCAATCCTGAGCTTCATCGTCTGGGCGCACCACATGTTCACCTCGGGCATGCCGGTGACCGGCCAGCTCTTTTTCATGTATGCCACGATGCTGATTGCGGTGCCAACGGCGGTCAAGATCTTCAACTGGATCGCCACCATGTGGCAGGGCTCCATGACCTTTGAGACGCCGATGCTGTTTGCGGTTGGCTTCATCTTCGTGTTCACACTTGGTGGCTTCTCGGGCCTGATGCTGGCGATGGCGCCGATTGACATCCAGATTCACGACACCTATTACGTGGTGGCGCATTTCCACTATGTGCTGGTTGCGGGTTCGCTCTACGCGCTGTTCGCCGGCTACTACTACTGGAGCCCGAAGTGGACAGGCGTCATGTACAAGGAGTCGCGCGGCAAGATCCACTTCTGGTGGTCGCTGATCTCGTTCAACGTCACCTTTTTCCCGATGCACTTCCTGGGCCTGGCGGGCATGCCGCGTCGCTATGCCGACTACCCGATGCAGTTCGCTGACTTCAATGCCGTGTCCTCGGTCGGGGCCTTCTTCTTCGGCTTTGCCCAGGTCTATTTCTTCTTCTTCGTTGTGCTGCCGACCATGCGCGGCAAGGGCGCAGCAGCGCCGCAAAAGCCGTGGGAAGGCGCTGAAGGTCTGGAATGGGAGTTGCCAACGCCGCTGCCCTTCCATACCTTCGAGACGCCGCCCAAGCTCGACGTCACCGCGACCAAAATCATTGGCTAGGACTGGCATGAACCCCGAACAAAAGAAGGCCAACCTGAAGACCGGCCTGATACTGGCGACGATTGCGCTCGTGTTCTTCGTCGGCTTCATTACCAAGATGTACCTGGAAAGTCATTAGGGCATGAACCTGCGGTACGAGAACATCCGGATGCTGGGCAAGCTGGCCGTTATCACGGCCGTCATGTTCGCGTTCGGCTATGCGCTTGTGCCGCTGTACAACGCGATCTGCGAGATGACGGGCATCAACGTGCTGGCGCTCGGTGACCGCAACATTCCCGGTGCCATCGAGGCGCTGCCGGCCAACACGCAGGTGGACACCAGCCGCACGATCACGGTCGAGTTCGACGCCAATTCACGCGGCCCCTGGGAGTTCCGCCCGGCGCAGCGCTCACTCCAGGTGCACCCGGGCGAACTGGCGACGGTGATGTACGAGTTCCAGAATGTGCAGAACCGGCGCATGTCGGCGCAGGCAATTCCGAGCTATGCGCCGCAGCAGGCGGCGGCGCACTTCAACAAGTTGCAGTGCTTTTGCTTCAACCAGTACACGTTGGCGCCGGGCGAGAAGAAGTCCTGGCCGGTGGTATTCGTGATTGACCCCAAGCTCTCGCGCGACGTCAAGACGATCACCCTGTCCTACACATTTTTTGAGGTCGGCGGCAAGACGCCGGCTGCGCCGCTGGCCGATGCCGCCACGCCGGTAGGAAACGGAGCTGGCACATGAAGCCCTCGTTATGGCGCAGCATGAAGATGGTAGCGTGGTCATTTCTGGGTATTCGCAAGAACAGTGAATCGCAGCAGGATGTAGCGCAGGTCAATCCCTTTCACATCATCGTCGTCGGCATTGCCGGGGCCATTGTTTTTGTTCTGGGCCTGATTGCGCTGGTGCACTGGGTGGTCAGCAAGTAGTGGGTCGCAGCAGACCCGAAATTGATTCAAGAGAACCGGAAGATATTGGAGTTGAAATGAGTTCAAACGCAAACCTTGCAAAACCCTATTACTTTGTGCCAAGTCCATCACGCCATCCGGCGCTGGCGGCCCTGGGCCTGTTCTTCGTCATTCTTGGCGCGAGCCAGTGGGTCAACGGCGTTGAATGGGGCAAATATTCGTTGGCCTTCGGCCTGCTCTGGTTTGTCGTCGTGCTGTTCCAGTGGTTCGGCGATGCAGTGGGCGAGAGCGAGGGCGGCCAGTACGGCCACAAGGTGGATCTGTCCTACCGCTGGAGCATGAGCTGGTTCATCTTCTCCGAAGTGATGTTCTTCGGCGCTTTCTTCACGGCGCTGTGGTGGGCGCGTGGCCATTCGATTCCGGCGCTCGGCAATATCGACAACGCATTGCTGTGGCCGAACTTCAAGGCCGTGTGGCCGAGTCTGGCAGCGGGCGCCACTGGTTCGCCAGCCGGCATCGTCGAGCCGTTCCAGACCATGACGCCGTTCTGGCTGCCGACCATCAACACTGCGCTGCTGCTGAGCTCGGGCGTGACGCTGACGATTGCGCACCATGCGCTGATCGCGGGCAAGCGCGCAAGAACCATCGCCTTCATGTGGGCCACCGTGCTGCTGGGCATCGTGTTCCTGACGGTGCAGGGCTATGAGTACTACCACGCTTACCACGAACTCAATCTGAAGCTGAGCTCGGGCGTCTACGGCTCAACCTTTTTCATGTTGACCGGCTTTCACGGTTTCCACGTTTTCATCGGCATGCTGATGCTGCTCTTCATCACGCTGCGCCTGCAAAAGGGCCACTTCACGGCCGAGCGCCACTTCGGCTTCGAAGGCGCGGCCTGGTACTGGCACTTTGTCGACGTGGTGTGGCTTGGGCTTTACGTGCTGGTGTACTGGTTGTAAAACGCCGGCCCGCCACAGGCTTTGAAAGTTCGTCATTGCGGACTCGATCCGCAATCCAGGGTACGCGTGGCACTGGATGCCGGGTCAGGCCCGGCATGACAAAAGAGGCGAAAATTGTCGTTCCGCCTCAGCCTTGGACCGGTAACCCGCTCGGCTGGATATAGCCCAGTTTCCAAGCCAGCAGAATGCCGGCAAACAGCAGGATTGAAAGCCCGACCCGCAGTGCCAGTGCCAGGGCCATCTTTTTGGACCGCGTTGTTCCGCTGTTGCTCTTCATCATGAAGAACAGGGCGCCGGCCAGACTGCCGATGATGGCGACAAATGCAAGAATGACCCAGAATTTCATGAACAGGATTATCCCGTGAGTTTGCGTTGGCGCTTCCTTCTGCTGACATTAAGCGCCCTGCTGGCCGTGAGCGTGACGCTCGCGCTCGGGCGCTGGCAGTTGTCGCGCGCCGCGCAGAAAGAGGCCTTGCACGCAAGCGTGCTGGCCCGCGCCGACCTGCCCGCGCTCGATGCGGCGGCGCTGGTGGCGCTGGCGGACCCGACGCGCGAACTGCAGCGGCGCGTGCGCCTGCGCGGCAGCTGGCTGGCGCAGCACACGGTGTTTCTGGACAACCGGCAGATGAACGACAAGCAGGGCCTGTACGTCATCACGCCGATGCAGTTGGATGGCGGCGTCGTTGTGCTGGTGCAGCGCGGCTGGGTGGCACGCAACTTCATTGACCGCACGAGCCTGCCCGCACTGCAAAGCCCGGCGGGCGTGCTTGAAATAGAAGGCCGCATTGCCGCAGCGCCGTCCCGGCTGTACCAGTTCGGCGGCGCCGAGACCGGAAGGATCCGGCAAAATCTGGACCTAGCCGCGTTCAGCGCAGAATCGGGTCTGGCGCTGTTGCCGGTTTCGGTGCAGCAGACGGACGCTGCCAGCGACGGTCTGTTGCGCGAATGGCCGCTGGTCGGCGCTGGCGTCGAGACGCACTACGGTTACGCATTTCAATGGTTTGCGCTCAGTGCGCTGATCATCGCTCTTTATGTCTGGTTCCAAATTGTTAGACGATTCATCCCATCGCGCCGCGCCTGAGGGCATTGATCAGCCGCTGGGCCTGACGGTTCATTCGCTGCCGTCGCCTGAGCGCGCCATGGATGCCGAAGTCCGCCGCACCGGGCGTGGGCGCTGGCAGATGCTGCTCGTGGCCCTGATCTGCGCTGCGCCCGTGATCGCCTCCTATTTCATGTACTACGTCGTGCGGCCCGAGGGCCGGCGCAACTTCGGCGAGTTGATCGAGCCGCAGCGGCCGCTGCCCGACCAGCCGGCCGTGCGCCTGAACGGGCAGGGCAGCAGCCTCAAGGCGCTCACGGGCCAGTGGCTGCTGATCAGCGTGGCCGGTGGCGCCTGCGACAACAGCTGCAGCCAGCATCTCTATCTGCAGCGCCAGTTGCGCGAGGGCCTGGGCAAGGAGCGCGATCGCGTCGACTGGGTCTGGCTGATTGCGGATGACGCGCCCGTAGCCGACAAGCTGTTGCCGGCGCTGAAAGACGCCACCGTGCTGCGCGTGGCGCCGGCCACGTTTGGCGCCTGGCTGCAGCCGGCCGCCGGCCATCAGCTCTCCGAGCACCTGTACCTGGTGGACCCGATGGGCAACTGGATGATGCGTTTCCCGGCCCAGCTCGACATCGCCGGCGCGGCCAATGCCAAGCGTGATCTGGAGCGCCTGTTGCGCGCCTCGGCTTCCTGGGACCAGCCCGGACGCGAGCCGCAGGCGGCCGCTGGGCAATAGGTATCTCGATGCACAGCCTGTACGACTTCTCGCCGCTGCTGCGCATGATGGTCTTCGGTGCGCTGCTGGCGCTCGGGCCACTGGCCTGGGTCTGGCTGCGCCAGCGCCGCGCCAGTGCGCCGCACCGCGTCCAGGCCCTGACCGCGTTGACCCTGTTCCTGACCTTTGACCTGGTTCTGTTCGGCGCCTTCACGCGTCTGACTGACTCGGGTCTGGGCTGCCCGGACTGGCCCGGTTGCTATGGCAATGCCAGCCCGGTTGGTTCCCACGTGGCGATTGCGGCGGCACAGAACGCCATGCCGAGCGGCCCGGTGACGCTGGGCAAGGCCTGGGTTGAAATGATTCACCGCTACCTGGCCACCAGCGTCGGCGTGCTGATCGTGGTGCTGGCCGTCGTTGCCTGGATCGGCAGGGTGCGGCAACGCGCGCAGCGACAGGCGTGGGGGGTAGCCAATCTTCCGTCGGGCCGCCCCAAGGAAGATTCGCCCCCTCGGGGGGCAGCGCAGCACGCGCAGCGGCAAGCGTGGGGGCCATTTTTACCAAGCTTGACCTTGTTGTGGGTCTGCATTCAGGGTGCGTTCGGCGCGCTGACGGTCACCATGAAACTGTTTCCGGCCATTGTGACGCTGCACCTGCTCGGCGGCCTGGTGCTGCTGATGCTGCTGTGTGTGCAACTGCCGCAGTTCGACAACAATGCGCCGACCGTGGTCATGGCACCGGCTTTGCGCCGGCTGGCATGGCTGACCCTGGTGCTGCTGCTGCTGCAGGTGGCGCTGGGTGGTTGGGTCAGCACCAATTACGCAGTGTTGGCTTGCAGCGACTTTCCGCAGTGTCAGGGCAGTTGGTGGCCGCTGATGGACTTTGAACAAGGCTTTGCGCTCTGGCGTGAACTCGGCATGACGGCTGGTGGCGCGGTCATCAGTTTTGCGGCACTGACAGCGATCCATTACACGCACCGGTTGATGGCCGTCATCGTGCTGGGGGCGCTCGCGCTGCTGGCCTGGCGGTTGAACCGGGTGCCGGCGCTGCGGTATCCGGCGCGCTGGATCGCAGCCCTCGCTGCGCTGCAATTAATCACTGGTCTGAGCAACGTCGTGCTCGACTGGCCGCTGCTCGCGGCCGTGCTGCACACCGGCGGCGCCGGCGCGCTGGTCGTGGCCCTGATCTGGGTGCTGGCAGCGACGCGCGCGCAGGGCCACAGCGTGCAACAAAGCTTGTCGGGAACCGCCGCATGAGCGCCGCGCCGGGCCGCCCCAAGCGTGTCGCGCCGTCTCTGCGAGACTCGCGCGAGGCGAACGCCCCCTCGGGGCTGGAGCCTGTGGCTCCAAAGCGGCTTGAGCCGCTTTGGACAGGCGACAGGGGCGAAGCGTCTCGCGAGCCGCAGCCTGCAAGGTGCAGCGAGGACACGCCAGTGCCGAGCGTGGGGGTCTTCAATGTCCTGCGCCAGTTCCACGCGCTGACCAAACCGCGCGTCATTCAACTGATCGTGTTCTGTGCTCTGATCGGCATGGTGCTGGCCGTGCCTGGTCTGCCCTCGTGGGAGCATGTTGGGCACGCCGCGCTGGCCTGCCTGGGCATCTGGCTGGTGGCCGCTGCGGCGGCGGCCTTCAACTGCATCGTCGAAAAAAATATCGACGCCAAGATGCGGCGCACCGCCTGGCGCCCGACGGCCAGCGGTGAACTGGGTGACCGCCAGACGCTGCTGTTCTCGGCCGTGCTGTGCGCGCTGGGCAGTGTGATTCTGTACGTCTGGGTTAACCCGCTGACGATGTGGCTGACCTTCGCCACTTTCATCGGTTACGCCGTGGTTTACACCGTGATCCTCAAACCGCTGACGCCGCAGAACATCGTGATCGGCGGCGCCTCCGGCGCCATGCCGCCGGTGCTCGGCTGGGCCGCGATGTCGGGCGATGTCGGGCCCGAGGCGCTGATCCTGTTCCTGATCATTTTCCTGTGGACGCCGCCGCACTTCTGGGCGCTGGCGCTGTACCGCGTGGAGGACTACCGCAAGGCCGGCCTGCCGATGCTGCCGGTGACGCACGGCAATGAATTCACGCGCCTCATGGTGCTGCTCTACACCCTGATCCTGTTCCCGGCCTGCCTGATGCCCTACATCTATGGCATGAGTTCCTGGCTTTACCTTATGGCAGCGATTGGCCTGAGTTGCGGCTTCTGCCTTTATGCTTTCTATCTTTGGCGCGATTACTCCGACCAGTTGGCGCGCAAGACCTTCCGTTTTTCGCTGATCCACCTTAGCGCACTGTTCGCCGCCTTGCTACTGGACCACTATCTGCTGTGATGGCGGCGCGCAAACCCATGCTTATGAACAAACGAAACGCACTTCAGTTCCTCGTTGCGTACACCGGCCTGACGGCGCTGGCCAGCATCACTGTTGCCTGCTCGGAAAAGACGCCGAGCTTTGCCGCCATCGACATCACGGGCGCCGACTACGCGCGCGATTTCGATCTGACTGATCACAACGGCCAACGGCGCACGCTGAAGGATTTCGCCGGCAAGGTGGTGGTGCTGTTCTTCGGCTACACGCAATGTCCCGACGTCTGCCCGACCGCGATGGCCGAGATCGCCGAGGTCAGGCAATTGCTGGGCAAGGATGGCGAGCGCGTGCAGGGCCTGTTTGTCACGGTCGACCCCGCGCGCGACACGCCCGAGGTGCTCAAGGCCTACATGGCGGCTTTCGACCCGAGCTTTCTGGCGCTCTACACCACACCTGAAAAACTCGAAGCGCTGGCCAAGGACTACAAGGTCTACTACAAGAAAGTGGAAGGCAAGACGCCGACGAGCTATTCGATGGACCATTCAGCCGGATGCTATGTCTACGACCCGCAGGGCAAGCTGCGTCTGTACACGCGCTACGGCAGTGGTGCTGCGTTGCTGGCGGCCGACATCAAGTTGCTGCTGCAAGCGTAGGCGACGTGGTTGCCGTTCAGTTGGTAGCCCGTATGAAGCCGAAGGCGCAATACGGGGACGCCTTTGTGGCACAAAGCCCGTATTGCGCAACGCTCTATACGGGCTAAGTGTTTGATGCGGGCCGGCGTTCCGACTGCGCGCTGGCGCGGGTGCGCTCTATCTCCGCGGCTCGCCCTGATTGTTGACAGTAATGGTGCGCCCCGGCGGCGCGGTCAACTGGATACGGTGTTCCTGGCCGCGGAATTCATAGGTCACATCCCAGAATTCGGGGCGAGTCTGGCGCGGCACGGTTTCGCAACGCCGGATGTTCTGCGTCGAGCTTTGTTGTGTGCCATCGCGGCCCACGTTGGCGCCAATGGCTGCGCCCGCCACGGCACCGCCTGCCGTTGCCAGATCCTTGCCGCTGCCGCCACCGACCTGATGGCCGAGAATGCCGCCGATCAAGGCGCCGGCAACTGCGCCGGGAACGTTGGCTCCGTTGCGTTCCTGGACAACCTGCTCGCGCTCAACCCAGCAACGCTGCTCGGGCGGTCCGACGACAGCCCGCACCGCAATGACGTTGGCCTGATAAAGACGCTCGTTGTCATGGCGGCGGTAGTCGGGCTCGGCAACCGGCATCGGCGCGTAGCGATCATTATCGAAGCGCATGTTGCGGCCAACGGTTCGCACCGATGAAACGCGGTCATTCAGACCCATGGCGGCGAGCGACGGGTATTGGCCCGGGCGCAGGATGACACAGCGACCGCTGAAGCGGACATCTTCGCAAACCTCCCAGCGATCGCGCTTGACCACGACCGAGGAGGCACGGTCATTGAATCCAAAGCGATCAAAGTTTCCGATCTGCCGGGATGTGGTGAAAGAACGTCCGCGAAAATTATCATTCTCGTAGAACGTGACCTGTGCAACAGCCTGCGTTGCGATCGCGACAGCGGCCAGGCCAAGTGCGGTTCTCAATCGAAATTTCATGGATAGCTCCTGTAGAAGGATGGTCAGTGTCGTGTGGGTTCATGCCTGCGTCTGTTCGACGTCGTACACAGCGCATCGTCATGGATTGAAGTCGTCGGCATGGCTGAAGGTCCCGCGCGCGCCTGTGCAATCGGCTGCAACTGGGTAGACTTGGCGTATTGCGCACACTGACAACAAGGAGACGACATGCCCATCACCAAAGGTTATCAACAACTCGTGGCCGAGGCCATGGCCGAGGTCAAAACCTATTCTGTGGCCGAGGTGCAGGCGCGCCTGAATGACGCCGATGTGCAGGTGGTTGACATCCGCGACATCCGCGAGCTGACCGATGGCACGGTGCAAAACGCCTTTCACGCGCCGCGCGGCATGCTGGAGTTTTGGGTCGATCCGGCCTCGCCCTATCACAAGCCGATTTTCGCCGACGAGGGCAAGGAGTTCATCCTGTTCTGCGGCGCCGGCTGGCGCAGTGCGCTGGCGGCCAAGGCCTTGCAGGACATGGGTATGCGCAACGTGGCGCACATCGACGGCGGCTGGGCCGAGTGGATCAAGCAGGGCGCGCCAACCGAAACGCTAGAGCAGCAAAAGGCGCGCCGACGCCCGAAAGCCTGAATGAAATTTGAAGCCGTTCTGTTCGATTGCGATGGCGTGCTGGTTGACAGCGAACCCATCACCAATGGCGTCCTGCGTGAGATGCTGGCTGAAGCCGGCTGGGTACTGAGCGCCGAGGAATGCATGCGTCACTTCGTCGGCAAGGCGGTGCGCGATGAGCGGGCCGTGATCGAGGCGCGCACCGGGCAGGCGCTGACCGAAGACTGGCTGGCCTTGTTTCGCGAACGCCGCAACCGCGCGCTCGATGTGGGTCTGGACGTCATCGCCGGCGCGCATGCTGCGGTGGTGGCGGCTCACGCCCATACCGGTCAACGCATCGCCTGCGCCTCGGGCGCGGATCGCTTCAAGGTCGAGATGCAATTGACCAAAGTTGGTTTGATGGACTACTTCGAGGGCTGCATTTTCAGCGGCCATGAAATGGCGCGCACCAAGCCCGCGCCCGACGTCTACCTGGCTGCGGCGCAGCATCTAAAGGCCGCGCCAGCGCAGTGCCTGGTGATCGAGGATTCAGCCACCGGCGTGCAAGCCGGTGTCGCCGCCGGCGCCACGGTCTGGGCCTATTGCCCGCTGCCCGCGCAGGTCGCCGGGTTGCGTGAGGCCGGTGCCAGCCATTTGTTCGGCCATATGGCTGATTTGCGGGATTTATTGGCGGTGGTTTGATTGCCGTTTTGTCATTGCGGGCGTGATCCGCAATCCGTGGTGCAGAAGCCATGGATCCCGGATCGGGGTCCGGGATGACAACTTCCTGCAACGCGCCTTGACAACTGCGAAAGCGCGGCACGACAACCGGGACTTGTCATTGCGGGCCTGACCCGCAATCCAGTGTCATATTCAACTCCGACCCGCTCGCCTGAACTCGTTGGGCGTCTGGCCGGTCCAGGTGCGAAAGGCGCGGATGAAGCTCTTCTCGTTCTGAAAGCCCACGGCTTCGGCCACCTGCTTGAGGGGACGCGCCGTGCGCAGCAGCAGTTCGCGCGCGCGGCCCTGGCGCACTTCGTCTTTCAGGGTCTGCAGCGATGTGCCTTTCTCGATCAGTTGGCGGTGCAGTGTGCGCGGCGAGACGTGCAGCAGCGCGGCCAGGTCCTCGGCGCTGCGCGTCTGCGCCGGTTGTGCAGCGAGTGCCTGGCGCACGCGTGCCACCAGCAGGCGGTCGCGCCGGTATTGGTGCACGGTCAGCGGCAGGGCGCGCTGCAGCATCTGGTTCATAGCGACCTCATCACGCCGCAGCGGCAGCGCCAGGTAGCGCGCGTCAAAGTGGATGGCGGCGGTGCCAGCAGCAAAGCGTATCGGGCCCGGGAACAGCACGCCATAGACCTCGTGGTGCGCCGGCGCCGGGAACGGGAACTGCGCGCCCTGCAAGGGCAGGCGTGAATCAATCAGCCAGCAGGCCAGGCCGTGGATGTTGCGCAGTACCGAGACCAGGCAGAACTCGCGCAGGCTGCCCAGGTCGCTGTGTTCGGTGATCGCGAGTGTGGCGGTCTCGCCGCTGACGCTCAGGCCGAGTGTGATGTCGCTGGCGATCAGACTGTGATGACGGCACCAGCGTTTGAGCGCGCGACCCAGGCTCGTGGCGCTGAGCGAGGCGCGCGCCAGCATGCCGTAACTGCCCCAGGGCAGGCGGCGGCTGAACCAGCCGAGCGCCTCGTCGTCGAGCTCCTGCATCGCAGCACCCGAGATGCATTCCATTTGTGCGGCGCTGATGCGTGCCGCAGGATTGACCAGTTTGTTTGGCGCAATTTGTGCCAATTTGAGGGCCTGCGCCGGGTTCTTGCCGTGGCGCCGGTAGCCCTCCACAATCGCCGCCACAAACGCCATCGGCGTCAGTGCCTGGCCGGCGGTGACGGAAAGGTTCGGCGAACGTACGGACGCGGCTTTGGATGGCATGGCCGCAGTATGCTTGTGCGTGGCAGGATTTGCAACCTGATTGGCAAGCATCCGGTCCCTGGTCAGGGGACAATGGCGTCACGCCTGTGAACTTTAGAAGGAACACCATGCCCGTTCTGGAATCCCAACTCAAACCGCGCTCGGCCGAATTTCAGGCCAATGTCGCGGCCATGCGCCTCTTGGTGCAAGACCTCAATGCCCAGATCGCCAAGTCCGCGCTCGGCGGCGGCGAAGCGGCGCGTGCCAAACACACGGCGCGCGGCAAACTGCTGCCGCGTGATCGCATCCAGATGCTGCTTGATCCGGGCACGCCGTTTCTGGAAATCGCACCGCTGGCCGCAATGGGCTTGTACCGTGACCGCGACGGCAGCGACAGCGCGCCCAGCGCCGGTGTCGTCTGCGGCATTGGCCGCGTTGAGGGTGTTGACTGCATGATCATCTGCAACGACGCCACGGTCAAAGGCGGCAGTTACTTCCCAATGACGGTCAAAAAGCATTTGCGGGCGCAGGAGATCGCGCAGCAAAACCGCTTGACCTGTATCTACCTGGTCGATTCCGGCGGCGCCAATCTGCCCACGCAGGACGAGGTGTTTCCGGACCGCGAACACTTCGGCCGCATCTTCTTCAACCAGGCCAATATGAGCGCGCAGCGCATCGCGCAGATCGCCGTTGTCATGGGCAGTTGCACGGCCGGCGGCGCCTATGTGCCCGCCATGAGCGACGAGACCATCATCGTCAAGAACCAGGGCACGATTTTTCTGGGCGGTCCGCCGCTGGTGAAAGCTGCTACCGGCGAGGTGGTGACGGCCGAAGACCTGGGCGGCGGCGATGTGCACACGCGCCTGTCGGGCGTGGCCGACCATCTGGCGCAGAACGATTTGCACGCGCTGGCACTGGCGCGTCAGGCGGTTTCGCACCTGAACCACAAGAAGCCGGTGCAGGCCGCAGTGGCAGCGCCAAGGGCGCCGCTGTTTGCCGCAGAGGAACTGTATGGCGTGATCCCGACCGACACGCGCAAGCCCTACGACGTGCGCGAGATCATTGCCCGCATCGTCGATGGCTCCGAGTTCCATGAATTCAAGCCGCGCTACGGCACGACGCTGGTCACGGGCTTTGCCAACATCGAGGGCATGCCGGTGGGCATCATCGCCAACAACGGCATCCTGTTTGGCGAGTCGGCCTTGAAGGGCGCGCATTTCATCGAGCTGTGCTGCCAGCGCAAAATCCCGCTCGTGTTCCTGCAAAACATCACCGGCTTCATGGTCGGGCGCAAGTACGAGAACGAAGGCATTGCGCGCAACGGCGCCAAGATGGTCACCGCCGTGGCGACGGCTGCGGTGCCCAAGTTCACCATCATCATCGGCGGCAGTTTCGGCGCCGGCAACTATGGCATGTGCGGGCGCGCCTACAGCCCGCGCTTCCTCTGGATGTGGCCCAACGCGCGCATCTCGGTGATGGGCGGCGAGCAGGCCGCCAGCGTGCTGGCCACGGTGCGGCGCGACGGCATCGAGGAGCGCGGCGGCAGTTGGAGCAAGGAAGAGGAAGAAGCGTTTCGCGCGCCGATCCGCAACCAGTACGAGAGCCAGGGCCACCCCTATTTCGCCACGGCGCGCCTGTGGGACGACGGCATCATTGACCCGGCCGACACGCGCCGCGTGCTGGCGCTGGGCCTGAGCGCCACGCTCAACGCACCTATCCCCGATACCCAGTTCGGCGTGTTCCGGATGTAATGGAAAGAGACTACCATGTTTAACAAAATTCTCATTGCCAACAGAGGGGAGATCGCCTGCCGCGTTGCGGCTACGGCGCGGCGCATGGCCATCAAGACGGTGGCGGTTTATTCCGACGCCGACGCCAACGCCAAGCACGTCAGCGTCTGCGACGAAGCCGTGCATATTGGTGCGAGCGCGCCGCGCGAGAGCTATCTGCGCTGGCAGCAGATCCTGGAAGCGGCCAAGGCGACGGGCGCGCAGGCCGTGCATCCGGGTTACGGTTTCCTGAGCGAGAACGAAGAGTTTGCCCAGGCCTGCGCCGACGCCGGTCTGGTCTTCATCGGCCCGCTGCCGTCGAGCATCAAGGCCATGGGCCTGAAGGCCGAGTCCAAGCAGTTGATGGGCAAGGCCGGTGTGCCGCTGGTGCCCGGCTACCACGGCGCCGACCAGGACCCGGCGCTGCTGCAGCGCGAGGCGGACGGCATCGGCTACCCGGTGCTGATCAAGGCCAGCGCCGGCGGCGGCGGCAAGGGCATGCGTGCCGTGGACAATGCAGAAGATTTCGCTGCCGCGCTGGCCAGTTGCAAGCGCGAGGCCATCAACAGCTTCGGCGACGACGCGGTGCTGATCGAGAAGTACGTGCAGCGTCCGCGTCACATCGAGATCCAGGTCTTCGGCGACACGCATGGCAACTATGTCTACCTGTTCGAGCGTGACTGCTCGGTGCAGCGCCGTCATCAAAAGGTGCTGGAAGAAGCGCCGGCGCCGGGCATGACACCCGAGCTGCGCCAGCGCATGGGCGAGGCGGCGGTGGCAGCAGCGCGCGCGGTGAGCTATGTCGGCGCCGGCACGGTCGAGTTCATCGTCGAGCAGCGCGAAGATGGCAGTATGGAATTCTTCTTCATGGAGATGAACACGCGCTTGCAGGTCGAGCATCCGGTGACGGAAGCAATCACGGGCCAGGATCTGGTCGAGTGGCAATTGCGCGTGGCATCGGGTGAGCCGCTACCGCTGCGCCAGGATCAGCTCAAGATCAATGGCCACGCGATCGAAGCGCGCATCTGCGCCGAAAACCCGGACAACAACTTCCTGCCCGCCACCGGCACGCTGCAGGTTTACGGCCTGCCCGAGTGTGTGACCTTCGAGCGCGCCGACGCGGTCGGTGGCCCGCGCGTGCGCGTCGACTCCGGCGTGCGCCAGGGCGACGCGATCTCGCCGTTCTACGACTCGATGGTCGCCAAGCTGATCGTGCACGGCGAGACCCGCGCGCAGGCGCTGGCGCGGCTCGATGTGGCGCTGGCACAGACGCACATCGTTGGACTCAACACCAATGTGCAGTTCCTGCGCAACGTGGTGCAAAGCAAGTCCTTCGTGCAGGCCGATCTCGACACCGGGCTCATCCCGCGTGAAGCCGCTGTGCTGTTCAAGCAGGAAAAGGTCGGTTTGACGCTGGCTGTGGCCGGCGCGATTGCCAATACTTTGTTGCAGGAGCAGGCCAATGAGGCTGGCTTCGCCGATAAGGCGCAGTGGTTCGACCCCTGGGCCCGGCGTGACGGCTGGCGCTCGCATGGCCCGAGCACGCGCCGCTTCGACTATGAGTTTGCCGGCGCGGTGCAGGTGGTCCAGATGACGACGCTGCACGACGGCACGCTGCAGCTTGCTGTGGCCGGCGAGGTTGACTCGTTCGCGTTTGTCACGGTCACGCACGGCATCGATGTGCGCTTCGGCAGCCGACGCCAGATCGTCAACGTCTACCAGAGCGGCGCAACGGTTCATGTGTTCTCGGCGCAGGGCGCGACGCAGATCACCGTCATCGATGCGCTGGCGCACGCCGGTGATGCGCAGGTTGAAGGCGGTCGCCTGACGGCGCCGATGCCGGGCAAGGTTGTGTCGTTCGCGGTGAAGGCCGGCGACAAGGTCAAGATCGGCCAGACACTCGCCGTGCTTGAAGCCATGAAGATGGAGCACACCATCGCCGCCCCCGCCGATGGCGTGGTCGGCGAGTTGCTCTACGCGCCGGGTGACCAGGTGCCCGAGGGGGCGGAGTTGCTTAAACTGGTGGTGGCGTAAATTTATGGGTGTCATGCCGGACCTGATCCGGCATCCATGCCACAGGGACCATGGATTGCGGGTCGTGGCCCGCAATGACCGATCCTGAAACACGGTACCCTTGGCACCCATGAAAATCACGTTTTGCTGCACTGGCACCAAACCCGAACCCTGGCTGGCCGGCCTGCGCACGGCCCTGCCGGGGGCCGAGGTCACGGTCTGGGAGTCGGGCGCGCCTGCGGCTGATCACGCGGTGGTCTGGGCGCCGCCGCAGCAGTTCTTTGACGAGCAGGCCGGCATCCGGGGCGTCTTCAACATCGGCGCTGGTGTCGATGCCCTGCTCAAGCTGCAAATGCCAGCCAATGCCACCGTAGTGCGGCTCGACGACGCCGGCATGTCGGCGCAGATGGCCGAATACGTCTGTCACGCCGTGATCCGGCACTTTCGCGAGTTCGACGGCTATGACGCTGACATCAAGGCTGGCAAATGGTCTTACCGCAAGCCGCGCGAGCGTGCTGAGTTTCCGGTCGGCGTCATGGGCCTGGGCGTGCTCGGCGCGCGCGTCGCGCAAAGCCTGACGCAATTCGATTTTCCAGTTGTGGGCTGGAGCCGCTCACCGAAAGAACTGCCTGGTGTGCGTTGCTTTGCCGGTGCCACGCAGTTCAATGACTTCCTTTCCGCCACGCGCATCCTGGTCAATCTCTTGCCGCTGACGCCCGAGACGCGCGACATCATGCGCCTGGAAACCCTGTCGCGGCTGCAAAGCGGTGGCTATGTGATTAACGTGGCGCGCGGCGCACACCTGGTGGATGACGACCTGCTGGCGCTACTGGCGAGCGATCATCTGGCTGGCGCCATGCTCGACGTCTTTCGCACGGAGCCGCTGCCGGCCGAGCATCCGTTCTGGCAGGAGCCGAAAATCAGCATCACGCCACACACCTCGGCGCGCACCCTGCGCGATGAAAGCATTGCCCAGATCGCCGGCAAGATCCGCGCGCTCGACGCCGGCCAGACCATCGTCGGCATCGTTGATCCGGTGCGCGGGTACTGAGGGCTGCTGCGTTACCCTTGTATTGGATTTAGCACTTGAACGTGAATCTCCCCTGTGCGTCAAAGGCCGCCCAGACCCTGATTGCCGCAAGCCGTGAACGGATCCAATGCTTTGAGGCGAAAATACAGACTGTCATAGATCGCGTGGGGAGCGCTGCATGAATCCGAAAATATTTTTGACACGCGTGATGCTACGCAATTACAAAAGCATTGGTCACTGCGATGTGCGTTTGGGTCCTTTGACTTATCTGGTCGGAGCGAATGGCTCAGGCAAGAGTAATTTCCTTGATGCCTTGCACCTAGTGCGCGATGCGTTGGCTGGTTCGCTGGACAACGCACTCAATGAACGGGGTGGTTTGATGGAGGTTCGCCGACGTTCCAGTGGTCATCCCACGAACTTTGCAATTCGACTGGAGTTTGTGCTGCCCGGGGGCCCGACTGGCTACTACGTGTTCAATGTGGGTGCATTGTCTGGCCGGGGTTATGAGGTTCAGACAGAAAAATGCGTTATTGACGCCATTGGCAAAGGTCCGTATTTTCATGTGGAGCGGGGTGTTCTGAAAGCCAGTAGCGAGGCTACATTTCCGGCCGTGACACCTGATCGTCTTGCGCTGGTCAGTGCCTCTGGAATGGCTGTATTTCGACCCGTTTTCGATGCCTTGACCGCAATGGGCTTTTATAACCTCAACCCTAAGCTGATGCGTGAACCCCAGAAACCGCAGGATGGACGGATGCTCAAACCTGTTGGGGAGAACATAGTTAGTGTGATTGGGCATTTGGAGCGAGTTGCGCCCCAAAATTTGGCGGAAATTGAAAGTTACCTGCAAACGGTGGTGCCCATGATGCACGGTTTGGAGCGAAAGCAGATTGGTCCGTTGGAGACTTTAGAGTTTCGGCAGGAGGTAGCGGGGTCAAAACAACCTTGGCGTTTTCCTGCACAAAATATGTCAGATGGCACGCTGCGTGCGCTTGGTGTTTTGACGGCCCTGTTTCAGGGGAATCAGGACTATGCTCCTTCACTCGTTGGCATTGAAGAGCCGGAAACCGCTTTGCACCCGGCTGCCAGCGCGGCTCTACGCGAGGCGCTGACCAAGGCTTCAGCACGCACGCAGGTGATGGTGACCAGTCACAGTCCGGACCTATTGGATGATCGGAACATTGAGCCCGAAAATATTCTGGCCGTTGTGTCTGAAGGTGGTGAGACCCATATTGGACCTTTGGATACGGCATCCGTCAGTGTGATGCGGGATCATTTGTTCTCGGCAGGGGAGTTGCTGCGCTTGAATCAACTTGCACCGGATGGCGCTGTCTTACGTGCACCGACTCAGCGGCAAGTAGAGTTGTTCGGAGAGTTGGACGCATGACCACCGTGGCCTGTATTGTGGAAGGTGAGGGCGAGGTCGCCGCCCTTCCAATCTTGCTCCAACGTCTGGCGCAATGGCGGGAGCCAGGGGCATATGTGCAGATCTTGCGCCCGATTAAGGTTTACAAGGATCGTTTTTTGAATCGACCAGAAGAGTTTTCTCGCCATCTTCAGTTGGCTTCTGTCAAGTTGAAGAACATCGAGGGCGATGAATCTGGCTGGATTTTGATTTTGCTGGACGCCGATGATGATTGTCCAGCGCAAAAAGGCGCAACTATTCTTGCACAGGCGCAGTTAGTGGTTGGGCATCGACGAATAGCAGTAGTTTTGGCCAATCGCGAGTATGAGGCGTGGTTTATTGCAGCTGCGGAGTCTTTGAATGGCCATCGAGGTTTCAGGTGCGAGCTCAATGATGCGTCTGTAAACCCAGAAGTACCGCGTAATGCCAAAGGTTGGATGCGCGAACGCATGCAAACCGGGTACGGAGAAACAACCGATCAACCGGCATTTTCCGCGTTATTCGACTTGGCACGAGCGCATGAGCGCAGCCGATCATTCAGAAAATTGTGTTCGGAATGGGACAAGAACTCTTTGAAGGTATTGGCATGAATTTGAACAATCTCCCCCCCCGCGTCAAACTGGTTGAAGTCGGGCCGCGCGATGGTTTGCAGAACGAGAAGCAGGCGGTGCCGGCGGCGGTCAAGATCGAGCTGGTGCAGCGGCTGCAGGACGCCGGCTTGAAGGAAATCGAAGTCACAAGCTTCGTCTCGCCGAAATGGGTTCCGCAGATGGCCGACAACGCCGAGGTCATGGCCGGCATCGTGCGCGCGCCCGGCGTGCGCTACTCGGTGCTGACGCCCAATCTGCAGGGCTTCGAGGCCGCGTTGAAGTCGAAGCCCGACGAGATCGTGGTCTTTGGCGCGGCCAGCGAGGCCTTCAGCCGCAAGAACATCAATTGCAGCATCGCCGAGAGCATCGAGCGTTTCGCACCGGTGGTGCAGGCGGCGCGCGCGGCCGGCATCTATGTGCGCGGCGCCATGTCCTGCACCGTGGGCTGTCCGTACGAGGGCGAGGTGGCACCGGAGCGCGTCGGCTACCTGGCCGGCCTGATGAAGGGCATTGGCGTGCAGCATGTCGGCGTCGCCGATACCATCGGCGTGGGCACGCCGCTCAAGGTGCAGCGGGCCATTGAAGCCACGCTCAAGCACTTTGACCTCAACGATGTCTCGGGCCATTTTCACGACACCTACGGCCAGGCGCTGGCCAACACGCTGATCAGCCTGCAAATGGGCGTCTGGCAATTCGACACCTCGGTCGCCGGCCTCGGCGGCTGTCCCTACGCCAAGGGCGCCACCGGCAATGTGGCGAGCGAGGACGTGGTCTACCTGCTGCATGGCATGGGCATTGAGACCGGTATCGACCTTGACAAGCTTATCGACGCCGGAGCGTTCGTCAGCGATTTCCTGCAACGCAAATCCGGTTCGCGCGTTGCGACCGCCATGCTGAACAAGCGGAATGCCTGATGAGCACTGAAGATTTGAAATCGTGGCCGGAAGGCGTGCAACGCATCGCGGCGGCCTTGCAGACACAAGGCCATCTGCATGCGCCGGTGCTGCTGGACGACGCAGCGCGCACGGCGCAACAGGCGGCTGACGCGCTCGGCATTGCGCTCGGCCAGATCGCCAAGAGCATCATCTTCCGGCGCAAGGCCGACGATGCGGCGGTGCTGGTGGTGACATCGGGCGACCGGCGCGTTGACGAGAAGAAGGTCGAGGCCCTGGTTGGCAAACTGGGCCGCGCCGACGCCGCTTTCGTCAAGGAAAAAACCGGCTACTCAATCGGCGGCGTGCCGCCGATTGCGCACGCGACGCCCTCGATCACAGTGATCGACCAAGACCTGTTGCGCTTCGAGGAAATCTGGGCGGCAGCCGGGCATCCGCACGGCGTCTTCAAGCTCAGCCCGCAGGACCTGCGGCGCCTGTCCGGCGCGCCGCTGGCCGATGTCGTGGTCGGTTCGCTGCGTCTGGTTCAGACTGGTCCGGCTGAGACGCTGGCGGCGCGCGCCGCGCTGGCCCGGTCCGGCTCGCAGGACGTGCCTTCACCTTGTATTGCGGTCTGCCAGATGAACCCGCGCACCGGTTTCTGCGCTGGCTGCTACCGCACGCTCGACGAGATCGCGCAGTGGAGCGCTGCTGATGACGCGGGCAAGCGCTTGATCTGGTCACGCATCGAACAACGCTCGACGGAGAAATCATCATGAAACAGATCACGTTCTACCTTGACTTCATTTCGCCCTATGCCTATCTGGCGTTCGAGAAGTTGCCGCTGGCGCTGATCGGGCACAGCTACAGCGTGCGCTACAAGCCGGTGCTGTTTGTCGGCTTGCTCAAGCACCACGGCCAGCGCGGTCCGGCCGAGATCGCCGGCAAGCGCGACTGGACCTACCGCCAGGTGCTGTGGCTGGCGCAACGCGAGGGCGTGACGCTGCAACTACCGGCAACGCATCCCTTCAATCCACTCGCGCTGCTGCGCCTGGCCACGGCCTGCGACGCGCAGGGTGAACCGAACCGCTATGTCTGCGAAACCGTGTTTCGCCACGTCTGGCACAGTGGCGCCGAGGCCACGGACGCAGCGCGCCTAGAGAAGTTGACACGGCAACTGAGCCCGCAGCGCGCGCCTGACAGCGCAGAGGTCAAGGCGCAACTCAAAGCCAACACCGACGAAGCGATTGCGCGTGGTGCCTTTGGCGTTCCGACCTTTGCGGTTGACGACAAACTGTTCTGGGGCTTTGATGCGCTGCCGATGTTGGCCGCCTATCTGGCGGGTGAGCCCTGGTTCGACGCGAACTGGGACGCGGCGACCCAGGTGAATAACGGTGTGATCCGATCAGGCCCAGCCTCTTGAACCCCGGCTCATGTGTGGAGGTGGAAATGCAATTGCAAGTGCAGTCGGAACTGCCGGACCACAGCCAGTGAATCCCGTAGCAGATCGCGGTCCAGCGTGCTCAGGTCGGCCAGCTTCACCAGGTTGCTGACCGGCTGTCCGAGCGCGATCTGGCGCAGGTTGTTGCGCAGCTTGAGCGTCATCATGAAGTGCAGCGTTTCCGTCAGATCGCGTGCCAGTTCGACTGACAGGAATTCCTGCTTGGCCAGGGTGCGCAGGCGCTCAACCGTGCTCAAGGCATCCAGGCGGTGCTCCAGCGCCAGCGCACGCGCACCATGAACAATCGGGAAAGTGCCGAGTTTCTTGAGGTCAAAGCTGGGCTCTGCGCCTTTGCGCAACTGGGTCAGACGACTCCACCAGCCCGTGCCGGGTTCCTTGAACTGGTTGACAGCGTCCGCCAGCCGCGCAATGAAGATGTCGTTGCCTCCGATCAGGTCCAGGGCGTGGGTGCGCACGGCATTCAGCAGCGTGGCGTCGCCTGACACCGGATGCGCATCGATGAAGATCGCCAGGTTCATCGAGCCGTCCGGGTCACCGTCAAAAAGCCACTGCCTGATGGTGTCCTTGAAATCGGAAACCGGCTGACACCAGAGCGGGTTGGTGACCATGATGTTGCCCGGACAAGGCGGATAGCCAAAGCTCAGCAACTCGGTGCTGAAGCGCGCAACGACCTCCACCAGTTCCGGGCAGTGGTAGCCGTCACGCAGCAGTAAGGCGTTGTCCTGGTCGGTCTTGAGGATTTGTTCGCCACGTCCTTCACTGCCCATGACCAGCAGGCAACTGTTCTGCATCAGTTTGGCTGGCGCGACCAGTGACCACAGGCGCGCAAATATTTTCGCGTTGAGGCTGCTGACCAGGCGCGAGACGATGTCGATTCGAACACCACCGCGCACCAGTAGCGCGATCGTTTCGTCTACTTGCCGTGCCGCCACTCTGAGTTCGTCGGCTGTCTGTGCTTGATCGACAGCCAAGGTAATCAGATGCGAGTGGTTCGAGACAAAACCCATCAGATCGAGTTGGCTGAGAACGCCCAGGATCTTGTCGCCTTCTTTGACCAGTATGCGATGCACGCGGTGTCGCAGCATGGTGAGCAGTGCATCGAACAGTTCAGCCTCCGGCGGCAGCGTAATCAGCGCATAGTGGGCCACTTCGCGCACTGCCAGCGGTTGCGGTTTCAGTATCGCATCGCGCAGGTCACTGGTGGTAAAGAAGCCCAGGCGTGGCACAGCCCCCGCACTGTCGCGCACCAGCGCGCTGGTGCGATTGTTTTCCGACATCGTGCGACAGGCACTGACCAGATCCATCTCGCCGTCAAGGTAGAAAGGAGGGTGCAAGGGGACGTCGCGCACCCGCACCAGCATCAGGGAGAGCAATTCGCGATTGTGATTGACGTCCTCCTCATCAGAGAGCTGACGCGACAGTCCGGCAAAGACACGGGCGCTAAAGCAGGCGTTGCCGGCCAGCAAGTTGACTACCGTGGCCCTGGGCAAGCACCATGCTGTTACGGCATCGAGCGCCGTTGCGCTTGCCTGGCAGCGTTCGGTCAGCAGGGCACGCCAGCCGATCGTCTCGCCGGTGCCGAGTACCAGAACCTGCGTGTCTTCGTTGAGTTGGACATGCCCTGAAATCAGCAGCCACAGGTGTTGCGGTGTTGCGCCGGGCGCGAACAGGATCTCGCCTGGCGTCAAGCGCACAGGGACGGCGGTCTCTCCCACCAGTGCTTGCTCGCTTGCGCCCAACTCATCGAAGGGCGCCACCGCAAAGGAAAAATGGTCTGTCACCAGTGACCTGTCAGAAAACAAAAAAAGGACTGCAAGCTTAACGCATGCAGTCCTTACAAGCCATCTTCATCGGACAACGCTCAGGCGATCCGGTGAATACGGAAAAGTATCAGTGGCCGGAGGCGGATGACGAGCCGATACCGGTCTCCGAACGCACTTCCTGCGCAGGGTAGCCGGCCCGGTCGATGGCGGCACGCGCACTGCGGTCCATCAAGGAAACCAGCCATATCGTGATGAACGCCGCCGGTATCGAGAAGATGGCAGCCGAGTCATACGGGAACCAGGCCGACCCGGCGGGGTGCTTCAACACCGCGACCCAGACTGCGGGCGAGACCACCGTCAGCCCGATGGCCAGGGCCAGACCGACAAAACCACCGGTCACCGCACCCTTGGTCGTGCAATCCTTCCACAGCACCGACATGAACAGGACCGGGAAGTTGGCCGAGGCCGCGATCACAAACGCGAGCATCACCATGTAGGCTACGTTTTCTTTCTCAAACGCAATACCCAGTGTGACGGCAATGATGCCCAGCGCCACCGTGGTCATCTTGGAAACGCGGAGTTCCTGCGCCTGATCGACGCGACCATGGCGCCAGACCGAGGCATAGAGATCGTGCGACACAGCCGAGGCACCGGACAGTGTCAAACCGGCAACCACCGCCAGAATGGTGGCAAAGGCCACGGCTGAGATGAAGCCCATGAACACGCTGCCACCGACGGCCCGGGACAGATGCACCGCTGCCATGTTGCCGCCACCACTGAGGCCCTTGCTGATGTCACCACCGACAAAGTAATCCGCCGGATTCGGGATCAGGTTGGTGATGGCGCCAAAGCCGATGATGAAGGTCAGGATGTAGAAGTAGCCGATCCAGGTGGTGGCCCAGCCGACCGACTTGCGTGCTTCACGGGCGCTTGGCACGGTGAAGAAGCGCATCAGGATGTGCGGCAGACCGGCGGTGCCGAACATCAGCGCCATGCCGACAGAGATCGCGGAGACCGGGTCCTTGATGTAGCCACCCGGGAACATGATGGCCTCCTTCTTGGAGTGCACTTCAATCGCTTTGACGAACATGGCTTCCGGTGAAAAGCCGAACTGCATCAGCACCGAGAACGCCATGAAGGTGGCGCCGCCGAGCAGCATGCAGGCCTTGATGATCTGCACCCAGGTGGTGGCCGTCATGCCGCCGAACAGCACGTAGATCATCATGATCGAGCCGACCAGGATTTCCGCGTACAGGTAGTCCATGCCAAACAGCAGCTTGATGAGCTGACCGGCGCCGACCATCTGCGCCGTCATGTAGAACGCCACCACGGCCAGCGAACCGCAGGCGGCGAACACGCGAATTGGCGTCTGATTGAAGCGGTAACCGGCGACGTCGGCAAAGGTGAATTTGCCCAGGTTGCGCAGTCGCTCGGCCATCAGGAAGGTGATGATGGGCCAGCCCACCAGCCAGCCGATGGAGTAGATCAGCCCGTCAAAGCCGCTTGCAAACACCAGGCCCGAAATACCGAGAAACGAAGCAGCCGACATGTAGTCGCCGGCAATCGCCAGGCCATTTTGAAAACCGGTGATGCCGCCACCGGCGGTATAGAAGTCGGCGGCGCTCTTGGTGCGTGACGCGGCCCACTTGGTGATCCACAGCGTAACGGACACAAAGATGGCAAACATCGCAATCGCCGTCCAGTTCGTCGGCTGCTTGGTGGCTTGACCGACATCGGGGCCGGCGGCATAGACACCGGCCGCGACTGCCATCAGTGCGATCAGTGCGATCATGCGCTTGGGTTTGAAAAGACGCGTCATTTCAGGGCTCCTTTCACCACTTGCTGGGTCAGATCGTCATAAACGCTGTTGGCGCGACGAACATAGATGTTGGTAATGATGATGGTGTAGATCAGTACACCGATCCCAAGCGGCATGCCCAGCGTGATGACGCCGGAGCCGATCTTGGTCGCCAGAAAGGGTTTGTTGAAGGCCACCAGTGCGATGAAGCCGTAGTACACGACCATCTCCGACAAGGTGAGCCACCACCCGAAGCTGCTGCGCTTTGCCTTGAGCTCCTGGTACTTTGGGTTGCTGACAACCCGTTCAATCCAATCATCTGCCATGGTTCGTCTCCTAGTTATAAGTGATGACGGAGCGAAGGCTAAGTGGCGGTCCTTACCCATAACTGACCGATACGCAGGAGTGCTGCAGCTTTTGCAATAGATGACCCCGCTCCATTGGCAAAAGGCTGCGAGTCAGTGTTTTCCCTTGGTTCCGCTTGTAAGGCCTTTATTTGCGCATCGCTATCAGACATTAGTAAGCAAATGCACCGATAGTCTGATCGCAACGTGATCGATTTGGCCGCGCTGGGCTGCGGCGCGGAACCATGGCAAGGAGGCAAAGGTGTTCGAAGGACTTGGTACGCAGCGTCTGCTGGCTCTTTTTTTTGCGGGCTGGCTGCTGTTCAGCTTTCCGCTACTGGGTTTGTGGGACCGTGACGCCACGTTGTTGGGCGTGCCACTGTTTCCGGCGGCCTTGTTCATTCTCTGGGCGCTCCTGATCGGCATGCTCGCCTGGTGGATGGAACACCCCGATCAGACGTAGCCATGGTGTCACCCGCTGCGGTTATCGCTGCCTCGTTTGCCTATTTGCTGCTGCTGTTCGCGGTCGCTTATGTCGGCGATTGGCGTGCGCGCCAGGGGCGCTCTGTGATCGACAGCGCCTGGGTCTATGCCTTGTCGATGGCGGTGTACTGCACGGCCTGGACCTACTTCGGCAGTGTCGGCCGTGCTGCATCCGGTGGCGTCTGGTTTCTGCCGATCTACCTCGGTCCGACCCTTGCCATGGTGCTGGGTTGGCTTGTGATTCGCAAGATGATCCGCATCGCCCGCGTTTACCGGATCACATCCATTGCCGACTTTATTGCCAGTCGTTATGGCAAGAGCCCGCTGCTCTCGGGCCTGGTGACCCTGATTGCAGTGGTTGGCATCGTGCCCTATATCGCGCTGCAACTGAAGGCCGTATCAGCCGGTTACACGTTGCTGACGGCGCCTGGCAGCACCGGCTTGGCGCCGGGGCGACATTGGGACAGCGACGCCGCGTTTTATGTGGCCCTGGTCCTGGCCGGTTTCAGCATGGTGTTTGGCGCGCGCCACCTGGACACCACGGAGCGGCACGAGGGCATGGTGGCCGCCATCGCCTTCGAATCGCTGGTCAAGCTGGTGGCGTTTCTGGCCGTTGGCGTGTTTGTGGTTTATGGCCTGTTCGATGGCCTCGCTGATCTGTTTGCCCGGGCGCGTGCAGTTCCGGCCCTGGCAAGCCTGTTGCGGCTGGAACAGGGTGCGAATTTTTCCTGGGCGCAGTGGTTTGCCCAGATCCTGCTGTCGATGCTGTCGGTCGTTTTCCTGCCGCGCCAGTTTCAGGTCATGGTGGTGGAGAACGTGCGTGAAAGCCATTTGCGGCGCGCGGTCTGGGTCTTTCCGCTCTACATGCTGGTCATCAATCTGTTCGTGTTGCCGATTGCGCTGGGTGGCCTGCTGTATTTCGGTTCGACACCCATGAATGCCGAAAATTTTGTTCTGTCGCTACCGCTGGCGGCGGGGCAGAATGCGCTGGCCCTGTTTGCTTTTGTCGGCGGTCTGTCTGCGGCCACCGGCATGGTGATTGTGGAGACCATTGCCGTCTCCACCATGGTCAGCAACGAACTGGTGATGCCACTGCTGCTGCGCACGCGCCAATTCCGCCCGGGTGCCGGGCATGACCTGACCCGTGTGCTGCTCGGCGTTCGGCGCGCCGCCATTCTGGGTTTGATGCTGCTGGGCTATTCGTACTTCCATCTCGCCGGCGAGGCTTACGCGCTGGTCAGCATCGGGCTGGTCAGCTTTGCTGCCGTGGCCCAGTTTGCCCCCGCCTTGCTCGGAGGGCTGTACTGGAAGGGTGGTTCCCCGACCGGCGCGCTGGCCGGACTGCTGGCCGGTTTTGCCATGTGGGTCTACACGCTGATGCTGCCCTCGATCGCCAAATCGGGCTGGCTCGGAACCGATTTTCTGGAGCACGGCCCTTGGGGTTTGACCTTGCTGCGGCCGGAGCAGTTGCTGGGTTTGCGCGGACTGGACGGACTGACGCACTCGCTGTTCTGGAGCCTGCTGGTCAACATCGTGGCCTACGTCGGCATCTCGCTCTGGCGCGCGCCATCGGGACAGGTGGCGAGCCAGGCGTTGCTGTTCGTCGATGTCTTTGAGCGCAGCGCCGCGTCAAGCCCGATCTTCTGGCGCGGTCAGGCCAAAGTGCCTGATCTGCTGCGTTTGTGCGAGCGCTTTCTGGGCTTGGACAAGGCGCGCAACCTGTTTGAGTCCTACGCCGCACAGGCCGGTGCGGCGCAGGTGGACGCGATCCGGGCCGACGCGCGGCTCGTGCACTTTGTCGAAACCCAGTTGGCGGGTGCGGTCGGCAGCGCTTCGGCGCGCTTGCTGGTGGCCTCAGCAGTTGAGGAAGAGGCGCTGACGGCCGAAGATGTGTTGCGCATGCTCGATGAAGCATCGCAACTGCGTGCCCATTCGCGCGAGCTCGAAGAAAAATCCGACTCGCTGGAGCGCGCCACAGCCGAACTGCGTCAGGCCAATGAGCAACTCAAGAGCCTGGATCGCCTCAAGGATGATTTCATGTCCTCCGTCACGCACGAATTGCGCACGCCGCTGACCTCGATCCGGGTGCTGGCCGAACTGATGCGCGACGATGCCGAGATGCCGCTCGGGCAGCGGCGCCAGTTCATCGCCATCATCGTGACCGAGACCGAGCGCCTGACCCGTTTGGTCAATCAAGTGCTGGACATGGCCAAGATTGAATCCGGCCACGCCCAGTGGCATACGTCGGATGTGGATTTGCGCGCACTCGTCAAGCAAGCCGTCAGCACCACTACCGAGCTGTTCCATGAGTGTCAGACGCGGGTCGATGTCGTGCTGCCAGAGCAGGTTCCGAGCTTGATGGGCGACCCTGATCGACTGATGCAGGTGCTGCTTAATCTGCTTTCCAATGCCGCCAAGTTTGTGCCGGTGCCCGGTGGCCGGGTGACGGTTCGGCTCGATCATGACGCAGCCGGGGTCATGATTTCGGTGCGGGATAACGGTCCGGGCGTGGCACGCGATCAGCAGGCCCTGATTTTCGAGCGCTTTCGGCAGGGCGGCGATGCCGCCAACCGGCCGCGTGGCACCGGCCTGGGCTTGCCGATCAGCCGCCAGATTGTGGAACACTTCGGTGGGCGAATCTGGATTGAGTCGAGACCGGGGCAGGGTTCCAATTTTGTATTTCAGCTGCCATGGCACGGGATTGCGCCGCAACCCGGCGCCACATAAAGAGGAGACACGACATGAGCAAGAAGATATTGGTGGCAGACGACGAGCCCAACATTGTGATTTCGCTGGAGTACCTGCTCAAGCGCGAGGGCTACACCGTGCTGCTGGCACGCGATGGCATGGAAGCACTTGAACGCATTGCGCGCGAGCGGCCCGACCTGGTGTTGCTCGATGTCATGATGCCCCACAAGAGCGGTTTTGAAGTCTGCCAGGCGGTGCGAGCCAATGAGGATCTACAGGCCACCAAAATCCTGATGCTCACCGCCAAGGGCCGCGACACCGATGTCGCCAAGGGCACCGCCCTTGGCGCCGACGACTACATGACCAAGCCATTCTCGACCCGTGAACTGGTCGAGAAGGTGGCCAAGCTGCTGGGTTGCTTGCCGTGAGGCTGGAGCGGCGCCTGATCCTCGTGATGGCCGTGGCCGGGCTGGTCTTGGCCGGCTGGCTCGGCGTCACCCTGGCGCTGCTCTGGTTCACGCTGGAGCCTGAGCAGCGCGACATCGTGGGCAAATTGATCAGCCCGCGCTTCGCGCTGGTCGGCATGAGTTGGGCCCTTGCCTTCGCCCTGGTTGCGGCCGGTTTGCGCGCTTTGTGGCGGACCTATGTCAACCTGCCGGCGCGCTTGCTCGAAGAAACGCGTGTCCTGCTGGCGGCCACTGGCGCGCAGCAATTGCATCCGCGCGGCAGCCCGGAACTGCGCGCGCTGGGCGACGCCATCAATGCCCTGGCGGCCCAGCGTGATCTGCTGCGCGACGACATGGCGTGCCAGGTGACGCAGGCCAGCCAGCGCGTGCAGCAGGAGAAGAACCGCCTGTCGGCGCTGATGGCGGAGCTGACGCAAAGTGTGGTGGTGTGCAACCTTGATGGTCGCATCCTGCTTTACAACCATCGTGCCCGCTTGCAGCTGCGGGAATTTTCACAGACGCCGGAGTTGGCGGCCGGCGCCGAGCTGATCGGCATTGGTCGCTCGATCTATGCCGTGTTCGACCGCCAGATGGTGGCCCATGCGCTGGAGAACATCCATCAACGCATGGTGCGTGGGGCGGCCAGTCCGTCCACCCAGTTTGTGACGACCACACCCTCGGGCCAGTTGCTGCGTGTGCAGATGGCGCCCGTGCGGCCGGGCCAGACCGATGCCAACAACGTCGATGCCTTCAGCGGCTTCGTCTTGATGCTGGACAACGTGACGCGCAACTTTGAGCAGGAGTCGCTGCGCGACCGCCTGCTGCATGGCCTCACGGAGGGCAGTCGATCATCGCTGGCCAGCATGCAGGCGGCACTCGACATGCTGGGCTATGCCGACATCGAGCCCGAGATGCGCGAGCGCTTCATGCGTGTGTTGCGCGAGGAGTTGACCGCCATGAGTGGGCGCATTACCGATCTGGCGCAGCACACCACACAAGGGCTCAAGACGCGCTGGCCGCTGGAGGAAATGCTGGGGACCGACCTTGTCACGGCAGCGCGACGGCAGATCGAGGCCTATTGCGAGCGTTCGGTGACAGCGGACAGTGTCGACGAGACCTTGTGGCTCAAAGTGGAAAGCTTCTCGCTGCTGCAGGCCCTGACCTACCTTTCGAGCCGACTGGTCGACGAATTTGAAGTCAAGTTTCTGCGCTTGCGCCTGCAGGCCGCAGGGTCGCGTGCGCAGTTGGACCTGATCTGGACCGGCCACGCCATGAGCACCGAGACCGTGATGACCTGGGAAATGGATGCCATGCGCTTTGGCGCCGAGAGTCTACCGCTGACCGTGCGTGACGTGGTCGAGCGCCATGGCGGAGAGATGTGGTTTGAGCGTGAACGGGTGCGCCACGAGGCGTTCTTCCGTTTTCTGCTGCCCTTGGCCACGGCGCAGGAGCAACTCGAAGCCACCCAGTTGTTGCAGAGTGACAGCCGCCCCGAGTACTACGACTTCGACTTGTTTCAAACACGTGCGCAGGGCAGTGAACTGGACGATCAACTGCTGTCGGAGTTGTCGTATACCGTGTTTGACACCGAAACCACGGGTCTCAATCCTTCTGACGGTGATGAGATCATCCAGATCGGCGCAGCGCGCATCGTCAACGGCAAACTGTTGCGGCAGGAAATCTTTGAACAACTGGTTGATCCGCAGCGACTGATCCCGCCGGCGTCGACCGAGATTCACGGTATCACGCAAAGCAGGGTCAAGGGCAAGCCCGGCATCGGCGCGGTGCTGCCGGCCTTTCATGCCTTTGCCAGGGACACGGTGCTGGTGGCGCACAACGCTGCTTTCGACATGAAGTTCCTGCAGCTCAAGGAGGCCAGTACCGGCGTCGCCTTTCACCAGCCGGTGCTTGATACGCTGCTGCTGTCGGCCGTGGTGCACCCGAATCAGGAATCGCACCAGCTTGAGACCCTGGCCGAAGGTTTCAATATCACGCTGCAGGGCCGCCACACGGCGATGGGCGATGCGATGGTGACAGCCGAGGTCTGGCTGCGCCTGATCCCGCTGCTGGGTGCGATGGGCATCCGCACGCTGCGCCAGGCGCGCCAGGCGGCGCAGGAAACCTATTACGCGCGCCTGAAATATTAGGTTGAGGGTTGACCTTCCATAAATCACAATGCGCCGACGGCTGAGGCTGTCATGCCGGACCTGATCCGGCATCCATGGATTGCGGGTCAAGCCCGCAATGACAACGCGGCATGTGTCTTTGTTCGGTGGTGTCATGAATGCTGCAAACATCCATAGAATGTCTGTCCTTTGCAGAAAAGACAGCAAGACATGCCACACGGACTTATCCGCATTCGCGGTGCGCGCCAGCACAACCTCAAGAACCTCGATCTCGACATCCGCACCGGTGAACTGACCGTGGTCACGGGACCGAGCGGGTCGGGTAAATCGAGCCTGGTGTTTGACACCTTGTATGCCGAGGGTCAGCGGCGCTATGTCGAGACCTTTTCGGCCTACGCGCGCCAGTTTCTGGACCGCATGGACAAGCCGGCCGTTGACAAGGTTGAAGGCGTGCCGCCGGCCATCGCCATCGACCAGACCAATCCGGTGCGCTCGTCGCGTTCCACCGTGGGCACGATGACCGAACTCAATGACCATCTGAAGCTCTTGTTCGCCCGCGCCGGCCAGTTGTTCGACCGCGATACCGCGCAGGCGGTGCGCCACGACTCGGCCGAAAGCATTTACGCCGAAATGCTGGCGCGCGCGGGTTCGGACGACCCGCGTCTCGTGGTGACCTTTCCGGTTGAATTGCCGGCGAGCACCACGCCGGAAGAGATCGAGCAGTGGTTGTCGCTCAGCGGCTTCACGCGCGTGCAGGCGAAGCGCGAGGTGATGGGGGAGCAGCCAGCCGCCGCGCCTGGCAACGCGAAGAAGGGCAAGTCTGCGCCAAAGGGCAGCGCTGCAAAGACAGAGGGGGGCGGCGCTTCGCGCCTTGTATTGGATGTCGTGGCCGACCGATTTCGTTTGGGCAGCGCCGAGCGTGCCCGCGTGCTGGAGGCGATCGAGGTCGCCATCAAACACGGCAGCGGACGCCTGGCGGTCTACAGCCTGGGCGCGGACGCCGACGCGCCGGCGGCGATCTGGAAGTTCTCCACCGGTTTGCATTGCCCGGAGAGCGACCTGCGCTACACCGAGCCGATTGCCTCGGCCTTCTCCTTCAACTCGGCGGTCGGCGCCTGCGAAAGCTGTCGCGGCTTTGGCCGCGTCATCGGTGTCGACTACGGTCTGGTGATTCCGAACGACAAGCTCACGCTGCGCGCTGGCGCCGTCAAACCGATGCAGACGCCGGCCTGGCAGGAATGTCAGGACGATTTGATGCGCCACGCCGTGACCGAAGGCATCCCGCGCGACACGCCCTGGAACAAGCTCACACCCGAGCAGCAACACTGGGTCATCAACGGCTCGCCGCACTGGAACGGCAAGTGGAACCAGCACTGGTTCGGCATCAAGCGTTTCTTCGACTACCTGGAGACCAAGGCCTACAAGATGCACATCCGCGTGCTCCTGTCCAAGTACCGTAGCTACACCACCTGCCCAAGTTGCGCCGGTGCGCGCCTCAAGACCGAGAGCCTGCTCTGGCGCATCGGCAACCAGGCCGATGCCGACGCCGTGCTGGCGCCGCATAAACGCTTCATGCCCGCTGGTGTCAAGTGGACACGCGCGCAACTCGAAGCGCTGCCGGGGCTGTGCCTGCACGACCTGATGCTGCTGCCGCTGGAGCGCTTGCGGCGCTTCTTCGATGCCTTGCAGGCCGCGCCCATTCCAGTCGGTTCATCGGGTGAGCAAGGCGCACTGAAGTTGCTCTTTGAGGAAATCACGACGCGCCTGAAGTACCTGTGCGACGTCGGGATTGGCTACCTCACGCTGGACCGGCAAAGCCGCACACTGTCGGGCGGCGAGGTGCAGCGCATCAACCTGACGACGGCGCTCGGCACCTCGTTGGTCAATACGCTGTTCGTGCTCGACGAGCCCAGTATCGGTCTGCACCCGCGCGACATGCACCGCATCATCGTGGCCATGCAGCGCCTGCGCGATGCCGGCAACACGCTGGTGGTGGTGGAGCACGACCCGGCGGTGATGCTGGCGGCGGATCGCATGATCGACATGGGGCCGGGACCGGGCGAGCGCGGCGGGCAGATTGTGTTCGATGGCACAACCGCCGATCTGTGCCGCGCCGACACGCTGACCGGCGCCTACCTCGGCGGGCGCAAGCAGGTCGGCATGGGCTTCAAGCGCCTGGTCGAAGCCAGCACACCGCGCCTGATCCTGGAGGGTGTCCGCGAGCACAACCTGAAGAACGTCAGCGTCGAAATTCCCTTGCAGCGCCTGGTCTGCGTGACCGGTGTCAGCGGTTCCGGCAAATCGACGCTGATCCAGGACGTGCTGGCGCCGGCATTGATGCGCCATTTCGGCAAGTCGACCGAGGCGCCGGGCGCGCACGAGCGCCTGCTTGGTGCCGAGCAACTCAGCGATGTCGTGTTTGTCGATCAGTCGCCGATTGGCAAGACGGCGCGCTCGAACCCGGCCAGCTACGTTGGCGCCTGGGACGCGATCCGTGAGATCTTCGCCAACGCCGCGCTGTCGCGCGAGCGCAGCTACACCGCGTCCAAGTTCAGCTTCAACGGTGGCGACGGCCGTTGCCCGACCTGCGGCGGCTCCGGCTTCGAGCACGTCGAGATGCAGTTCCTGAGCGACGTCTACCTGCGCTGCCCCGACTGCGATGGCAAGCGCTACCGCCCCGAGATTCTCGAAGTCACGATTGAGCGGCGGACAAGAATGGGGTCAGATCCCAATTCGGGGCAGAGCTTTCGAACTGGCCAACGAAGCAGTACCGATTTGGCAAAACCCCAAGTCCAGGGCTCTGACCCCATTTCAGCGGCGCCTCTTGTGGTTCTGAATGTCGCCGACGTCCTGAACCTCACGGTCAGCGAAGCCAGCGCCTATTTCGCCAGCGACCGCGACGTCATCCGCGCGCTGCAACCGATCGTCGACGTCGGCCTGGAATACGTCAAGCTCGGTCAGCCCGTGCCCACGCTCTCGGGCGGCGAGGCTCAGCGGCTCAAGCTGGCCGGCTTCCTGGCCGACGCGGCCAAATCGGGCAGCGCCAGCCGGCAGGCGACGGCGCGGCGCGGCACGCTGTTCATGTTCGACGAGCCGACCACCGGGCTGCATTTCGACGACATCGCCAAGCTGATGCGCGCCATGCGCAAGCTGCAGGACGCTGGCCACTCGCTGCTCGTGATCGAGCACAACCTCGATGTGATCCGCGCCAGCGACTGGCTGATCGACCTCGGACCCGAAGGCGGCGACGCCGGTGGCGAAGTGGTGGCCTTCGGCACGCCCGAAGACGTGCGACTGCATCCGACCTCGCACACCGGCAAGGCGCTGCGCGACTATGCGGCGCAGATGGGGGTCGTGCATACAGTGCGTGATTTCGAGGCCGGTGCCGGGGGGTATCGTCATACCGGGCTTGACAAGCTTGCCCCGGACTCCGATCCGGGGGTATCCATGACGCGCGGGCATGGATTGCGGGTCGAGCCCGCAATGACAGCCAAGCGCAAAGGCGGTGACGCTATGGCAGCCGGGACGGGATGGGATGGCGCGGCGGAAGACTGCATCCAGATCATCAACGCGCGCGAGCACAACCTCAAGAGCCTCTGCGTCAACATCCCGCGCGGCAAGTTCAGCGTCATCACTGGCGTCTCGGGTTCCGGCAAATCGACGCTGGCGTTTGACATCCTGTTCAACGAGGGCCAGCGCCGCTACCTCGAATCGCTCAACGCCTACGCGCGCTCCATCGTGCAGCCGGCAGGGCGCCCCGAAGTGGACGCGGTCTACGGCATTCCGCCTACGGTGGCGATCGAGCAGCGGCTCTCGCGCGGCGGCAGAAAGTCCACCGTCGGCACCACGACCGAGGTCTGGCATTTTCTGCGCCTGCTGTATGTGAAGCTGGGCACCCAGCACTGCACGCGCGACGGCACGCCGGTGGCACCGCAGACGCCCGACAGCATCGCCGCGCAGTTGCTGAAAAACTTTCGCGGCCAGCACATCGGCTTGCTCGCGCCGCTCGTGATGAACCGCAAGGGCGTTTACACCGAACTGGCGGACTGGGCGCGGCCGCGTGGCTATACGCACTTGCGCGTCGATGGCAACTTTCTGCCGACCACCGGCTTTCCGCGCATCGACCGCTTCAAGGAACACACGATTGAATTGCCGGTGGCCAGCCTCGATGTGCGGCCGGCGAACGAGCCGCAACTGCGCGCAGCACTGGCCTCGGCATTGGTACATGGCAAGGGTGTGGTCCACGTGCTGAGCGACCTTGCCGGTCTGCGTGAAGCGATGCAGGACGGCAGCCCGACGGCGGCGATTGGCACCCTGCATGCGTTTTCCACCAAGCGCGCCTGCCCGGTCTGCAGCACCAGTTACGCCGAGCTCGATCCGCGACTGTTCTCCTACAACAGCAAGCACGGCTGGTGCCCGGACTGTGTTGGCACCGGCGTCAGGCTGAGCAAGGAACAGCGCAAGGTCTTCGACGATTCGGTGCGCGATGACGATAACAAGGGGCGCGAACAGACCTTTGCCGAGCCCGAGGTCGAGGACCTGCTCGACACCGCGTGCCTGACCTGCGAGGGCACGCGACTCAATGCAACGGCGCGCGCCGTGCAGTTCTATGGCGTCGCCATCACCGAGATCGCGCGCCTGAGCGTGAGCGATATCCGGCTTTGGGTCGCCAAGCTGCAACTGGCCGGTGGCCTGAGTCAGCGCGAGACCGACATCGCGCGCGATCTGATTCCCGAGATCAAGAGCCGGCTCGAATTTTTGGAGCAGGTCGGCCTCGGTTACCTGACGCTGGACCGTGGCGCGCCGACGTTGAGCGGCGGCGAGGCGCAGCGCATCCGTCTGGCGGCCCAGCTCGGCAGCAACCTGCAAGGCGTCTGCTACGTGCTCGATGAGCCGACCATCGGCCTGCACGCACGCGACAACCAGATCCTGCTCGGCGCCCTGCAATCCTTAAGCGACAAGGGCAACACGCTGGTGGTGGTGGAGCACGACGAAGACACGATTCGTCACGCCGAGCACATCATCGACATCGGCCCCAGCGCCGGCAAGCGCGGTGGCCGTCTCGTGGCCCAGGGCCTGGTGGCTGACATCGAGCAGGCAGCCGACTCGCAGACCGGGCGCTATCTGCTGCACGCGATGAAGCACCCGTTGCAACTGCGGCGGGTTGTGGGTGGTGCGACAACGCCGGTAGTGAATTTGGCAAAACCCCAAGTCCGGGGGTCGGATTCCAATTTCACCTTGAAGCCGTCG
>CAIXNB010000047.1 GCA_903920695.1 uncultured beta proteobacterium | reverse complement strand
GCCTTACCAATCGCCAGATTGGGGAGCGCGTGTTTCTGGCGGAAAAGACGGTCAAGAACCACATGACCAACATCCTGGGCAAGCTGTGCGTGCGAAGTCGCGTCGAAGCCGCCTTGCTCGCTACCCGGCAGAACGCGCGGAAATAGACTCGGATCTGACAGGAACTTGTGTCGTGAACAGGCAAGTGCAGGTGGACCGGCGTTTGACCTCTAGCAAGCTGGCGAGACTTTTGCTAACGGTAGCGGCTTGCTCCTTGTTTGTACCCGCGGCCGTGCGCGCGGCGAGCGCGCAAGCGCATGAGCGCGGTGGCAAGGAAATCGTCGAGACGGTGTGCGCCGCCTGTCACACAACAGGCGTGGGCGGTGCCCCGAAAATCGGGGACCGCAAGGCCTGGGCACGGCTTACCTCGCAGAGCCTCACCAGTCTCGCTGAAAGCGCGCTCAAGGGCGTTCGCGGAATGCCACCGCACGGCGGCAATCCGGATCTCACCGACACCGAAATCGGACGCGCCATTGCCTACATGGTCAACCAGTCGGGCGGCGACTGGATCGAGCCCGTCAGCAAATTCGACTCCGCCACCGAGCGCGGTGGCGCCGAGGTCGTGCAGGCCTACTGCGCCAGGTGCCACCAGACTGGTGCCGCAGGCGCGCCCAGAATCGGCGATCGAACGGCCTGGATTCCCCGGGTCAAACAGGGCTTCGAACTATTGGTCCGCTCCGCAATCAAGGGCCACGGGGCGATGCCTTCGCGTGGCGATGCGACCAACCTGACCGACTCTGAAATTCGAGCCGCCATCGCCTATATGGTGAACGCAGACAGCGCCACGACGAAACGACCTTAGTGCCGGGCTTGCCGGTGCGGATGCAGACGCTAGCCGTTGTCGAGCAGGCGCTCGCCGCGCACTTGATCCACCTTCACTTCTTCGATCACTGCGGCGCGCGAGGCGTTGCGCGCCTGACCGCTCAATACCAGTTCGCGCAGCTGCGCAATCCGTTCCCGGTGCGACTTGGCAAGCGGCACCATATCGCCCGCCGCGACCAGCAGGTCAGCGGTCTCGATCTCGCGCTTGCCGTCCATGAACGCGGGGAACATCGCATCATTGACCACTGCCTCCAGCTCGGCCCCGACGAAGCCCTCGGTGGCGCGCGCTATTCTCGGCAGGTCGAAGCGCAGCCGGCTCATCGTGATGCCCTTGCGCTCCAGATGCACCTGGAGAATCTGCTCGCGTTCCTGTTCCGTTGGCAGATCGAGGAAGAACACCTCGTTGAAACGCCCTTTGCGCAGAAATTCCGGCGGCAAGCGTTCAATCGAGTTCGCGGTGGCGAACACGAACACGGGCGCCCGCTTTTCCTGCATCCACGTGAGAAAGGTCGCAAGGACCCGGCTTGAAGTGCCGCTGTCGCCGTTGGATCCGGCGAAGGCCTTCTCGATCTCGTCGACCCACAGCACGCAGGGTGCGATCACCTCTGCGATTTGCATCGCATCGCGGATATTCTTCTCGGAGGCCCCAACCAGTCCGCCGAAGACCGCACCCATGTCCAGGCGCAGCAGCGGCAGCTTCCACATGCCGGCGGCGACCTTGGCACACAAGCTCTTACCCGTGCCCGGGATACCGATCAGCGCGACGCCGCGTGGCGCGTCCAGGCCGTACTCGCGCGCCTCTGGCGCAAAGGCGAGTTGACGCTGTTCGAGCCAGGTCTTGAGCGCATCCAGACCGCCGACACGCTCTAGACTTTCAACGCGTGGATAGAGTTCAAGGGCACCGCTTTCGCGGATGATGGCGCGCTTTTCCGCCGTGATGAGATCGATGCAGCGTTCGTCGAGCTGGCCGCCGCTGCTTGAGACGACCGCCTTCTGAAACACCCAGCGGGCCTGGGTGCTGGTCAGCCCAAGGGCGGCCTCGACCAGCTTGCCGCGCAGCGCCGGCTTGACATCACGTAACGCCACAACGCCGCCAACGGTGCGCTCGATCAATGCGTCCATTTCCAGCGCGTCGGGCTTGGCAAGCTCCAGCACCGGTATGTCGTGCTTGAGTTCCACCGGCAGACAGTGCTCGGGTGTGGTGATCACGATGTTCTTGCGTGGCGCGCTCTCTGGCAGACGGGCGGCCAGGTTGCGAAGACCGCGCAGCATGCCGGGGTGTGCTTGCCACACCTGGTGGAAATCCTTGAGCACGAACGTTGCACTGCCGGCAAAGTCCTCGATCATGTGCAGGATCGACTCCGGCGGCGCCTCGCGCGCAGTGTCAAAGGTTTCCTTGGCTAATCTGAGGCACTGAAACTGATCGGCCACATCCCAGGTGTAGACTCCTTCGCCTGGCGGCCAGCCGGGCGAATTTGCCAGTTCGGTCAGTTCCTGCAGCACGCGTGCCTCTTCGCTCGTGACCACATTGACGACCGCGATGCGCGCATCGAAATGAAGCTTTAGCTCGTCCTTGAATGCCATGCGTTCTCCATATTCTGAATGCCTACAGCTTCACAATCGGCAGATCCCGCAGCGGCAGGCGCAGCGTCTCGCCGCCCGAAAGCTGCACGTAGGATCGATTGCCCTTGTGCAGGTCTTTGAGTGAAAGCGTCAGCCGCCGATTCTCATCGACCCCGAAGCCCGCGACGAAGCGGCGCTCACCCACGGTACAGGGCGGATCGGCGTGGATGAATTCACGGTCAGATGGATTGATTTCACGCAGCGAAACATCCTCGCGCCGGATCAACTCGCGGCGCTGAAGCCGGCCACCCACGACTTCCCACACGTCCTGCGGCCGCAGCATCGCCGAGCGCTCCACCACCACCAGCCCGAGCCAGGTCGCACCATCGCAGGCGGCCTTCACGTACTTGGTCGAAATCGGCCCTTGCGTGGGATAGCGCGTCCCCCTGGGCACAACCGGCACCAGCACATAGTCCTTCTTCGTCGGATCCCAGGCGCGCAGGCAGTACTCGTGCACCAGGGTCAGATTCATGTCTTCGCCGGCGTAGCGGCAGGCGCCGCGCGCAATCGCCTCGAACGGGTCTTCGCAGTGCACCGTGCAGCCGGGAAACAGATTCGACACCACGCCGGCTACACCCAGCAGCAGACTGGAGCCGCCTGCCATGAACACCGCTTTCACGTCAGACTTGTGCGTGCCGTACTTGCCCTGCGCGACATCGAGCGCACGCTCGACGGTGCGCGCGATCAAGCGGTACAGGCTCAAGCCCGACAGATCCGCCCGGCTGCTATCGAGCATGCGGCGCAGACCCTCGGCGCTGAAGCTGTGTGTGATCAGCCGCTGCGTGATGTCATTCAATTGAGTGACTTCAACGCGTGCCTCGCCGCCAGAGAGTCGCACCTTGGCCTCTTCCACCCGGTGCAGCAACGCGGCCCCTACGTCGGCCATATCCTGTTCGGAGAGCTTCAGGCTTTCTTGCAACTCGGACAGCAGCCACTGGTCCACCAGTGAGCCGCCGATCTCCTCGCCCGCACGCCCGAGCACGTCGCAGGGCCGTGTATTGTCAAGCGCCAGGTCATGCGTCTTCACCACCGACACATCGAGCGTACCGCCGCCGAAATCGATCACGACGTAGACCTCGCCCTCGCGCACGTGGGTGTCGTAGCCGAGGATGCAGGCGGTGGCCTCGTCGAGCATGTGCAACTTGCCACGAAACGTCTTCAAGACCGCTCCCTGCAGCCAGTCCACGTATTGATCGAAGGCCTCAACCGGCAGTGTGACCACCAGGTCCTCATCGGCCTGCAGCCCGGCCGAGAGCAGCACCCGGCTGATCAGATCGTCGGCGGCCTGGCGTGGCGTAATCAGGTCGCCGTTGATACGGCGGGCGCGGTTGTTGTTGCGCAGGATGTCGAGCTTGGTCCAGCGAAACGTACCCCGGTGGCTGCTGAGTCCGGCATTCTCCACCGGCGCGCCGACGCTGAGTTCATTGCCGTCGCCGTAATGCACGAGTGAGGGAATGACAGCGGACGTGCGCTCATCCGCAGTGCCGGGCGCACAGTAGTGATACGTCCTGCCGATTTCCTCGATGTGCAGCGTGTCCACGCGCCGTGTGCTGGTGTTCCAGCGCGCCAGCACCGTGTTGCAGGTGCCGAAGTCGATGGCCATGGTCATGGCGTCGTTCCCGGTATCGAAGCGGCGCTATGCCGCAGGCATGGACTCACGAAGCCGTCCTCACGAGGCGCAAACCCAAGCCGCCGCCACGGCTCGCCGGGTCATACCAGCCGCGGTACGCGGCGCGGAAGAAGACCGGATCGACGTAGCGCCAACTGCCGCCGCGAAAGACCCGGCACGAACCCCGTTTCGGCTCCTTGGTGCTTTCCTTCGGTGCACCCGTGTAATCGCTTTCGTCGTACCAGTCCGCGCACCACTCCCACACGTTGCCACTCTGGTTGTAGGTGCCCCAGCCGCTGACCCCATGCGCATACCCGTACACGACACTGGTCTGGTCGCTCCCTTTGTTTTTGTCGTTGCGGCACTTCGTCTCGTCCCAGCCATTTCCCCACGGATACACGAGCCCCAGCGGCCCGCGGCAGGCACGCTCCCACTGCGCCTCGCTGGCGAGCTCGCAGCCGGCCCATTTGGCATAGGCCAGGCTGTCGTCCCACGAAACATCGGTCACCGGATGATCTGCCATCTCCGTCTCGCGGTGGCGCTTGTTGTCCGGCGCACGGTGGCCCGTTGCCTGCATAAACGCCAAGTACTGCGTATTGCGCACCGGGTGCACCCCGATCCAGTAAGCCGATAGCTCGACCCGGTGCCGCCGGTCCTCATTCACATTGCCCGCGCTCTCACCCTCAACCGAGCCCATTTCGAACGCCCCAGCCGGCACGTGCACGAGCACCGAAGCGTCCTTTGCGTTGACCACCAGCGGGTGTTCGACTCGGAAACGGCCCGGCTCAATCTGCCGCAGCATGCCAGAGCGCGATTCATCCGAATCAAGCCTGTTCGCCCCACTACTTGACACCTGCTGTTCCTTTGTTCACGGTGGATCAATGATTGTGTTGTTTGCGTTTGATTATGCCCGTGCGTTAGGCAGAGCATCCTCAAAAGTTCACGTGCGGTGCATCCTCGATCTCCACGGCACCCCGATCAGCCGTCTCGGTTCCTTCGTCAATCACGATCCCGTTCGCTACAAACACACCCTGAAATGCGCAGAGGATCTCCAGAAAAGCGCGCGTACGCGATCCGATCGGACTGCGTGCCTGAGTGAGAAGCCTGCTGTAACGCGCGTAGTCTTCGGGCATGCCGTCGATTGGCGCGAGCAGCAGGGACGCATCACCCGCGCAGGCGTTGAGCCAGAAGACGTGATCCTGCTGCGTTTCGGGGAAAAGTTCGGGTTCCAACAGTCGGGCCACCAGCCGCTGCGGCCAGTGCTCGCTCGCCGTTGCCTCACGCAGTTGCGCATCATCGACCAGCCCCCCTTCGCGCCCGAGGTAGAGCCCCCGGGCTTTTTGGAGCGGGTCGGGCGAGTCGAGATCGGAAAGAAGTTGCGCGTCCGTTGGGTTCTCATGGCGCCACCACTCGAAGATGTCCACCAGCCCTTCGGGCAGTGGCTCCGTACGCTCAAGCTTGAAAGTGCCCAGCGTGCCATGGGCCGCCAGCGCGCGCTCGACGGCGGCGCGCTGCTGCGTGCCGCCGGGCCGCCCCGCGCTGGAGGACCAGCGCTCGCACAGATCGACCACATCACGCAGGCGCAGCGAACGCGTCACTTCGAACAGCCCGTCTTCGTCGCCCACCAGCTTCAGGTTCTCCACGTTGCTCGCGGCGTCAGCGGTGCCGCTTGACAGGGCGCGGCGATAGTTCTCCAGCAGGCGGCGATCAGGGCTGGCACCGACCGTTCTGGCGATGCTCTCGCGAAAGGGTTCCGGCGCCATGTGGAACGCGTGAACCAGCAGCATGCCGTCCGCGTCATTCAATTCAAAGTAACGTTCTGGCTTGCCAATGACCAGGGCGTGCAGCGCTTCCAACGCCGGGCTGCTGGCTTGACGGGACTGTTCATGGATGAGTTGCTCCAGATCCGTTGACTGGCTGCGGATCCAGGCAGCGTAGATGCCGTCGTTCGACGCTTCATCCTGAACCGGCAGGGAACGCGCGAACACCGCGACGGCCTGCAGGATCTCGGGCGCTGCGGCCGACGTCGCTGCCGCAAGAACCGCACGCACAAACCGCGCGTCCTGCGTGCGCCCAGATGGCGCGCCAAGCGCAGACAGAACGTTGGCCAGTTCGGGGTCGGGCGCCTGCGCCCATTCGTCCCACAAAGCAGCGATCTTGTTGTTATCGCGCAGCGGCAAAAGCTGGCGCAGAACGCTTCGAATTCGCCCGCACTCAGGGTGTCCCTCACGCAGCGCCTGCACCAGCGCGACCACACCGGACGTGTCAGGCCTCTGGACGAGCGCCTTGATGGCGGCTCGGCGCCGGAATACGCCGACAAGAAGTGTTGTGTCGTAGAGGCGGTCTTTCGCCGCGTCCGTCGTCATTCGCAAACCCCTGTGCTAACCGGCAAAACAGCTCCTTCGAATGGCATCATATTAACTTCGCACTGCCCAGTCAGTTATATCAAGGGCACTATCAATAGTCGCTGCAGCTTGGGCGCAATGATCGTAACATCGCCCGGATATGACGCACATCCCAGTCCGAGCAGAAGCTGCGCTGCGCCGATACAGCCTAGCCCTTGCGCCGCTATTGATCGCAGGCGGATTGGCCGGGAACTATTTCAAGTACCCGATCTTCCTCAATATTGACTTCCTGTTTGGCAGCATTTTCGCCATGCTCGCCCTGCAGTACTTCGGACTATGGCGCGGCATCATCTCGGCGGCCCTGATCGGCGCAGTCACCTACTTTATCTGGGGTCATCCCTACGCCATTCTGATCCTGACGGCTGAAGGGGCTGTGGTTGGGAGCCTCGTCAACCGCTACAAGATCGGCCTCGTGCTGGCCGATGCCCTGTATTGGCTGGTACTCGGCATGCCACTGGTCTATGTCTTCTACCACGGCGTGATGGATGTTCCTGCCGACAGTGTGAACATTGTGATGATCAAGCAAGCTGTCAATGGCGTTGCCAACGCCTTGCTCGCCCGGATGGTATTCACCGGCCTTGCCGCCAGAACGCCCCGCTTGACGTTCCCCTTTCGGGAACTGGTCTACAACCTGCTTGTCCTCTTCGCGCTGTGCCCGGCGCTGATGCTGCTGGCACTGGCGAGCCGAAGCGATTTCAGCGCGACCGATAAGGCCATCCGCAAGGATCTGCACCAGAGCAGTCTGCAGATAAGCCAACGCCTTGACGTCTGGGTTGCCAACCGGACCCCGGCCATCGTTCGCCTGGCCGCCATGGCCAGCGCGCTCACGCCCTCGCAGATGCAGGCCCATCTGGAACAGGCCCTTGCGTCCGATGTCAATTTCCAGCGCATTGGTCTGATCGACGCGGCCGGGATCGGCACCGCTTCTTCTCCGCCAACCGACGAACTGGCGCAATCCAAGCTTGGCAAGAATCACGCTGATCAGCCTTTTATTCCGACCCTCAAGCAGACCCTCAAGCCGATGCTCACCGAAGTCGTGATGAGCAAAGCGGGCATTCCCAAACCGATCGTCACCTTGGTCGCGCCGGTCGTGATTGAGGGGCAATACGGTGGCTATATCAGCGGCGTTCTGAGCCTGAAACAGATCCGCGAGTACCTGCTGGAGAGTGCCAAAGAAGATACCCTGCTCTACACCCTGATCGACAACAGCGGCAACATCATTTTGAGCAACCGTACGGCCAAGGGAATGATGACCCACTTCGAGCGCGGTCAAGGGGAACTGAGCCGTCTTGATGACCGTGTTTCACAATGGGTGCCAGAGCCGGCCCGCAACGCCCCGGTGTCGGAGCGCTGGCGATCATCGTCTTACGTGGCCGAAACCCCGGTCGGCAATTGGGCCGAATGGAGACTGATTCTGGAGCAGCCGGTGGCGCCGTTCCAGACGATGCTCAATCAGCGCTATGCCGACGCGCTGACGCTGTTGTTTGTGCTTCTGTTCGTTGCGCTGGCACTCGGTGAGTGGTTGAGCCGGCGGATCACGGCGACAACCGAGCAACTGAGCGAACTGACCCAGGATCTGCCGGCCAAGCTGCAGGCCGGCGCCCAGACCGTCTGGCCCGAGAGCACGGTCCTCGAACAGCACCGGCTGATTGTCAATTTCAAGGCGATGGCAGCGACGCTGGCGACACAATTCAGCGCCAACCGGGCCTTGACTGAATCGCTGGAACAGCGGGTCAGCGAACGCACGGCTGAACTGAAGGCGAGCGAATTTCGCTGGCAATTTGCGGTCGAAGGTGCAGGCGATGGCCTGTGGGACTGGAACCTGGTGGACGACAGCCTGCTCCTGACCAAGCGCTGGAAGGAACTGCTGGGTTACACCGAAGACGATATCGGCACCGACATCAGCGAGTGGGAGAAACGCGTGCATCCCGAGGATACGGCGCGGGTCTTCGCTGCGGTACAAAGCCATCTTGACGGCAAGACGCAGAATTACGAAACCGAACACCGCGTCCAGTGCAAGGATGGCAGTTACAAGTGGATCCTCGACCGCGGCGTGGTGGTCAGCCGCAGTGTGGACGGCAAACCGCTGCGCATCATCGGCACCTATTCGGACATCACCGAACGCAAGCAGGCGGAAGATCGGGTGCGCGCCAGCGAAAAGCGCAGCCAGGCCATCATCCAGACCGCTCTTGATGGATTCTGGTTGACCGACCTTCAGGGGCAACTGCTGCAAGTCAATGATGCCTACTGCCGGATGAGCGGCTACAGCGACCAGGAATTGCTGGGCATGCGCATTTCCGATCTGGAGGCCAAGGATGAATCGGCCGCGACAGACGCCCACATGCGGGCCATCATTGCACAGGGGTCAGACCGTTTCGAGACCCGGCATCGGCGCAAAGATGGAAGCGTTCTTGACATTGAAGTTGCGCTTCAGTACCAGGCGGTCGACGGCGGTCGGATCGTGTGTTTTCTGAGCGATATTACCGAGCGCAAGCAGGCCGAGCTGGCACGGCAGGAAAGCGAGCGCCGGTACCGCCAAATGGTGGAGAACTCGCCCGCTGTGGTCTACGCCTATTCCATCAAAAATGGTGGCATCTACTACTCGCCAAAAGTGCTGGAAGTCCTGGGCTACACGGCCCAACACCTGTGCGCCAATCCATTTCTGTGGGCGCAGTCGATACACCCCGAAGACCGCGCCGTGTTGGCCAATGCGGTCGCTGAATTCAGGCAGGGTGTTGCCTTCAAGATCGAGTATCGGATCAAGAATGCCCGCGATGAATGGCGCTGGCTGTTCGATCAGTCCAGCGGTAGTCGCAAAGAAGACGGCGACCTCATCATCGAGGGCCTGGCAATGGACATCACCGAGCGCAAGCAAATCGAGCAGCGCGAGTGCGAGGCGGCGTCGCGGGTCGAGCGCACCATGCTCGGCACCGTCGACGCGGTATCGAAGATGATGGATCTGCGCGACCCCTACACCTCGGGCCATGAGCGGCGCGTGGGCGAAGTCGCCGCCGCAATCGGCGCCGAGATGGGGCTGGATGCTGACGCGCAGCGTGGTCTGCAAGTGGCCGGGAGCCTGCACGATGTGGGCAAGATCACGGTGCCAGCAGAGATCCTGTCCAAGCCAGGCAAGCTCACGGCACTGGAGTACCAGATCATCAAGGCGCACGCCGAGCAAGGCTACCAGGTGTTGAAGGATGTTGACTTTTCGTGGCCGGTTGCAGAGGCGGTCTACCAGCACCACGAGCGCATGGACGGCAGCGGCTATCCGCGTGGCCTCAAGGGCAAAGCGATCGTGCTGGAGGCGCGTATTCTTGCCGTTGCCGACGTCATCGAGGCGATGTCATCACACCGGCCGTACCGGCCCGGCCTCGGCGTGGACCAGGCGCTGGCCGAAATCGAGCACGGCGGCGGCACGACCTATGACGCCCATGTTGCCGACGCCTGTGTGCGCTTGTTCCGCGAGAAGGGCTACTCAATTCCGGACTAGTGCCAGCGCCACGCGCTCCTAGCCAATGGTGGACTCACCCATGATCGGCACGTCGAGGTCGAACGCCTTCGTGAGTCGGTCCGGCGCGCCTTGTCTGAGCAGGCGCACGGCGGTGTCGATGTCGCCATGTCCGGTGATGAACGGCGATATCATGACGTCATGCGTCCACGGCACTGGACCGGGTCGCTCCTTCAGGCTCAGGATCGGTCATGAAATTTCCCTACCTTGCCTTGATCAGTATCGCCGCAGTCTTCGTAATGGCTGACGTGTGTGCACAAACCTCCGTCGCGGCTTTCAAACCACCCCTGGAATCCAGCATGCCGACCGGCAGCACAGGCGCCGCCATCCAGGCCGGCAAGCGGATATTGACCGCGACGCCACAGAGCGTGCCACAGAACGTCGGCAATGGGCTCAGTTGCAGCAACTGCCATTTGGACGCCGGGACAGTCGCCAACGCAGCGCCCTGGGTTGGCATCTGGGGTGTTTTTCCGGAATACCGATCGCGAAGCGGGAAGATCATTTCATTGCAGGAACGCGTGAATGATTGCTTCGAGCGATCCATGAACGGGCGAGCGCTGCCCTACAACTCGACGGAAATGAACAACATACTGGCGTACATGCAGTGGCTGTCAACCGGAGTGCCGACTGGCAGCAGCGTGAAAGGGCGCGGCGTTGGCTCGATTGACCAGGATATCAACCCCAACCCGGATCATGGAAAACTTGTTTACGCGGCGAAGTGCGCGGCCTGTCATGGTGCCGAGGGATTGGGAATAAGGGACCCTGACGGCAGCTATGCCATGCCTGCGCTATGGGGCAAGGACTCGTTCAATGACGGCGCCGGGATGGCCCGGACCTATGTCGCCGCAGCATTTGTCAAAAGAAACATGCCCCTGGGACAAGGCAATACGCTCACTGACCAGGAGGCGGTGGACGTCTCGGAATTCTTTACCCACCAGCCGCGACCGATCTATCCGCACAAGGCCAATGACTGGCCCAAAGGCGACCAGCCAGACGATGCGCGGCTCTGATTCCATTGCCAAAGCGGTTGCGGAGATTCTTGGCGCAGTAGCCGATCATTCTCGGACTCACGCTGCACTCTTCAGGAATTGCACCGCTGAGATCCCGTAGCCATTGAGCTTGGTGTGGATCGTCTTGTAGTCAATTCGCAGGGCGCGTGCCGCCTGCGCCTTGTTGCCGTGGCTCCTGGTCAACGCCTGCATCAAGGCCGCGCGCTCCACCTGCGCCGTCGCCTGGGCCACGATTTCCTTCAGTGACAATCCATGGCCATCGACCGACAGTTCCTTTAACGCAGGCGGCGGGCAGGCCGGCTCGGCGTTGCTGCCGGCCGGCTGTGCTGCGACCAGTTTCAGCGCGGGTGCCAGCATGCCCAGCAGGTCTGGCAGGATCATTCCCTCCGGGTGGTCGCAAAGAAGAACGGCGCGACGCAGGTGGTTGCGCAACTCGCGCGCATTGCCGTGCCAGTCATAGCGCTGGATGATGCCCCAGGCGGTTGTCGACAGGCCCTTGACCTGCTTGCCCAACTCTGTGTTGGTCTGCTTCAGGAAACGCTGCGTCAGAAACACCAGGTCTTCCTTGCGTTCACGCAGCGGCGGGATGCGGATCGTGTACTCGGCCAGACGGTGGTACAGGTCTTCGCGAAACTCGCGCCGCTCCACCATCGCCAGCAGGTTCGCATTGGTCGCCGCCACCACGCGGAAGTCGAGCCTCTTCTCACGCGTGCTGCCAATGCGGTGAATGCGCCGCGTCTCCAGGACACGCAGCAGCTTGCCCTGCATCGCCAGCGGCAGGTTGCCGATTTCATCGAGGAAAATGGTGCCGCCGTCGGCCAGCTCAAACGCGCCGGCCTTGGCCTGGTGCGCCCCCGTGAACGCGCCTTTTTCGTGGCCGAACAGTTCACTCTCGATCAGGGTTTCGGCAATGGCGCCGCAGTCGACTGCCACCAGCGGCTTGTCGGCGCGCAGGCTCAGCGTGTGGATGGCCTGCGACACCAGTTCCTTGCCGGAGCCGGATTCGCCCGCCACCAGGATCGAGAAATTGGTGCGCGCAACGAGTTCGACCTCGCGCTGGATGGCCTGGATGCTCTCGCTGCTGCCCATCGAGCGCAGCAGAAAATCATCCTGCTTTGGCGTGTCAACGATGCGCCGGACCGGCGATCTCGACGCCTTCTCGGCCAGCGCGCAGCGCACGGTGTGCAGCACCTCCCTGTTCTTGAAAGGCTTGGTGAGGTAATCCCAGGCCCCGGCGCGCACGGCGCGACCGGCGTCGTAGGGCTTGTCGTTACCCGTGACCATGATCACCGGGATGGCCTTGTCCATTTGTTTGATGCGTGTGAGCACCTCGAAACCGTCTATGTCGGGCAAACCGATGTCGAGCAGCACCACACTGGGCGACTGGCGAGCGATGCTGGCCAGGGCATCCTCGCCATTGGCGACCGGTAGCGCGACGAAACCGCCTTGGCGCATCACTTGGGTCAGGACCCAGCGTGCGTCTTCCCGGTCATCCACGATCAGCACCGTGGACGCAATGCCGTTCGAATCCATGGCAAGGTCTGATGCAATGAGGCTTGAGTTTGTCATGAGTTACGGAAGTCTCAAAAGGTGCGTGGCAACGGACTCGCGATGAATCCGGTACGACTGGGTGTATTTCACGTCTTCCTTCAGAATGTGCTCGATCAGCACGGCCTTGATCTGCAAACCGGCACTGATCCATTGCGCCTCATGGTGAGGATAGGCAATGTTCGACAAAATGCTATGCAGTTTGCCGATGATCCGGGCGTGGATGGCCGCATGGCTTTCGGAATCTGGGTACATCCAGTCCTTGAACAATCGTTCTTCATGCGCGAAGTGTTGGCCTGCGTCATCGATGATCAGTTGCAGTCTGCGCCGGACTTCGGCCAACTCCGCTCGATCAACGATGCTTCGATTCAATTCATTGATCAAACGCGCAAATCGCTTGTGATCCTCATCGATTGCCGGGATGCCGACACTCAACGCGTCGCTCCACTCGATCTTCCAGATGGGGGGTTCCATTTGTGGAGCTGCGGGGATGTCAGTTGCCATTGCGGTGTGCTTGTCAGGTGGAAAATGTGTAAGCACATTGGCGAAAGAGTTTGATGCAGGCATCCACTGCATTTTTATCGTAGCGCGTCCCGCGGTGCAGCCCGATCTCCTCCAAGGCCGCGTCGATACCCAGTCCGGGCCGATACGGTCGGTGCGAAGACATCCCTTCGACCACATCGGCCACCGCCATGATCCGCGCCTCAATCAGGATGGCCTCACCCTTGAGCCCCTGCGGATAACCGCTGCCGTCCATGCGCTCATGGTGCTGCAGCGCGATCTGCGCCACCGGCCAGGAAAATTTCACATTTTTCAGCGCATCGAAGCCCGCCTGGGCGTGTGCTTGAATCAACTGGCGCTCGATCGCGCTGATCCGACCGGGTTTGCCAAGGATTTCCGTCGGTATGCTGAACTTGCCGACGTCGTGCAGATAGCCCGCCACCCGCAGTCCGTCCTGGCGGTCGTCGTCGAATCCAAGTTCGGCGCCGATGGCAGCGGCGAGCATCGCCACGCGCCGCTGGTGGCCGGCGGTATATGGATCGCGCATCTCGCTGATCGTCGTAATCACCTCAACGGTGCTATCCATGGCGGTCTTGAGTTGTTCGGCGTAGCGCTGGATATCGCTCAGCACGATGCGCATCGTGGGCCTGCCATCATCATCGTGCGCTGCGGTGGCCACCAGATGGACCCAGGCATGCGCACCGAAATGCCGCAGCACCTGCAACTCGCAAGCTTGCGGTTCACCGCTGAGCAGGAGTTGCTGGCGCATCTGGTGAAAGACAGGCTGGTGTTTCGGTCGTATGAATTGATAAAGCGGCCGTTTCATCAGCTCGTGTCGCGCCACGCCCAACAGGGTCACCGCCGTGAGGTTGACCTCCAGAATCAATTCCTGCGCATTGACGATGCAATAGCCTACCGGCGCGTTGTCAAACATGTCAAAGTAGCGTGCACGCTGACGGTCGAGCTCAGCGTGCGCGCGGCGTACTTCCTCGTTTTGCATCGCCAGCTGATCGCGGGCAGCCGGGTTTGACCGCGTTGCCAGAACCGGTGTTGCTTGATCCGGGTGCTCGTCGCTGACGAGCTTCATGGTGCTCTGACATGGGTAATTTGCATTAGCCCTACTGTCGCCCAGTCTTTAGCCGGCGTAAATCAGCCTCGTCTGATTTATTTGTCAGCGAGAGGCCTATTTTTTTGTAGGACAAGGCCTACAAAACCAAACCAAATCAAACGAAAGCGGCGGTACAGATTCTCGACCAGACTTGGCAACTGACACTAGCTGTGCGCCACCAAGGCCTCAAAGTCCTCAACCGGCAAGGGCCGGCTAAACAGATAGCCCTGATACTGATGGCAGCCAATGTCGGCAAGGAGCTCGCGCTGCGCCACCGTTTCCACGCCTTCAGCGATCACTGACAAGCCCAGATTGTCAGCCAGCGCCACCATCGTCCTGGCGATGGCAGCATCGTCTGGATCAACCAGAATGTCCCTGATGAAACTCTGGTCGATCTTGAGCTGATCAATCGGCAAGCGCTTGAGGTAGGACAGCGACGAATAGCCGGTACCGAAGTCATCGAGCGAGAAGCTGAGCCCGCGACCCTTGAGGGCATTCATCTTGCCAATGACGCCTTGCACGTCTGTGATCAGCAGACTCTCGGTGAGCTCAAGTTTGAGTCGCTGCGCGTTCGCACCCGTGCGCTTGAGCGTGCCCAGAACCTGATCGACAAAGTCGCTTTGGTGAAACTGCCTGGCGCTGATATTCACAGCAATCGTCAGCTGCGCCAACCGTGGCTGGCTTTCCCACTGCACCAACTGCTTGCAGGCGGTCTCCAGAACCCAGTTGCCAATGGGCAGGATGAGCCCGGTTTCCTCGGCCAGCGGGATGAACTCGGCCGGTGACACCATGCCCCGTTTCGGATTGGGCCAGCGCAAGAGCGCCTCGGCTCCAGTGATCTGGCCCGCTTGCGTCACCTGCGCCTGATAGTGCAGCACAAACTGGTTCTTCTCGATGGCCTCCAGAAGTGCTGCCTGCATCGAAACCCTGGCATTGACCAGCGCCTGCATGCTGGGATCAAAGAAGCGCAGTGTGCTGCGCCCCTGGGCTTTGGCGTCATACATGGCCAGTTCGGCCCGCTTCAAGGGTTCGTCCGTATCCTCGTCGCGGCCGCCGAACAGGGCGATGCCAATGCTGGCACTGCAAGTAACGTCGGTGCCATCCATGGCATAGGGTTGCCTGAGCGCATCCAGAAGTCTCCTGGCTGCTGTTTCGGCGCGCGCAGTCGCACCCTTGGCGTCCTGGTCCAACTCTTTCAGAAGCACCACGAACTCATCACCGCCAAGGCGGGCCACGGTTTCACCGTCTCTGACGCAGCCGGTCAGGCGAGCGGCAAACAGTTGCAGCAGCAGGTCGCCTTGCTCATGACCCAGGGTATCGTTGAGGTTCTTGAAATGGTCCAGATCGAGCAGCAGCAGTGCGCCCAGGCGATTCTGGTGTTCCCCGGCCATCATGGCTTGCTGCAGTTGAATGATCAGCCTGCGCCGATTGGGCAGGCCGGTCAGCAGGTCGGAGAACGTCAGGCTCTCGATCTGCGCCTCTGCGGCTTTGACGCTTGTCATGTCGCTGAAGGTGCCCACATAGTGCGTCAGCAAGCCCTGTGCATTTTTCACGGTGCTGATATTGAGCTGTTGCAGATATAGCGCGCCATTCTTGCGCCGGTTCCAGATTTCGCCTTGCCATTGCCCGGTGCGGGCGATGCACGCCCACATGGCCTCATAAAAGTCAGCGCCATGTTGGCCTGAACTGAGCAATCGAGGTGTCTGGCCGACAGCTTCTTCGGCCGTGTAGCCCGTGATCCGGGTGAAACCCTTGTTGATCTGCAGAATCAGCTGCTGTGGATCGGTGATGAATATGGCTTGCTGCGACTCGAAGGCAACGGCCGCGATGCGTTGGGATTCTTCGGCCAGCTTGCGAGCGGTGATGTCGCGCATGGCGATCAGCCTTGCCTGTTTGCCGTCAAAATCAATCGGCCGGCTCTGGATTTCCACATCAATCGGTGTGCCATCGAGCCGAAGGACCTTTTCCTCAATCAGCGGCAGCCTTGCGCCCTGCTCGACGCCGGCCCTGAGCCGCTCGCGCACGATGTCTCTGGAGTCGGGGTGAACATGGTTCATGAGCGGCTTGCCCAACAGGTCTTGCTCGGAAGCCGCGCCGAGCATTTGGACGGCGGCAGCGTTGGCGAAGATGAATTCCTTGCCGTCATGCACGGCGAGTGGTTCGGGCGTCCATTCAATCAGGGTGCGGTAGCGCTCCTCGCTGTCACGGTGGGTCTTCTCAGCCAGTTTGCGCTCGGTGATGTCGCGCGTGACAGACAGGATGCAGGGTGCACCGTCGAGCGTCATGATTCTTGCCGACATCTGGGCCGTCTTGACTTTGCCGCTCCTGGTGACGAAGTCGGCCTCCAGACCCTCGCAGAAGCCGTCACGCTGCAGTGCTTGCACCAGCTTTTGCCGATCTGCCGGGTCGTGCCAGATGCCGACGTCAAGCGAACGCTTGCCCAGCACATCCTCGCGTGTCCATCCGGTCAGGCGTGTGAAACCATCGTTGATGTCGATGTACAGCCCATCGGCCAAGCGATTGATATTGACGGCGTCGGGGCTGGCCTGGAACACTGTGCGGCAGCGCGTCTCGCTCTCGCGCAGGGTAGCCGCGGCCAGCTTGCGATCCGTAATATCCTGAACCGTGCCAATCAGGCTGGTGGCCTTAGCACCCTCGTCATAGGCGATTTGTCCCAGGTCATGCAGCCAGCGTTCAGCGCCATCGCTTGGCCGAATGATCTTGTACTCGGCATCAAATGGTTTCCTGTTGTTGATCGAGTCCAATAGCGCATCGTGCATCACCTGCATGAAATCCGGGTGCATGAATTTCACCCAGCCTGCATTGGTGTGCGGGTAGTCCTTGGTGATTCCGAAAATCTCGTCCAGAGCCGCCGTGCTTTCAAACGTCCCTGCATCCAGGGTATTGATATAGCTGCCGATCCGGGCGGCCTTCTGCGACTCAAGCAAAAGGTGTTCACTCTTTTTCAGTGACGCTTCCCGTTGCCCCAGGTTGAGCAGCAGGCGGTTGAATGCGCCAATAAGGGCGCCGACCTCATCATGACGGGTGACAGGCAGGACTTTTAACGATGCGTGCGTTCTTGTTATCTCGTCCAACGCCTGTGTGGCCGAAATCATGGGCGCAAATTGACGCTTGAGTAATCCGGACATCAGCAGCCAGACCACGACACAGGCCAGCGCTGTGATCAATGCCGTGACCTCCAACACGTGTTTTTGCATTGCGTGGATTGGGGCAAATGCCTCCTGCGTTGGCAATGTGGCAACCAGGAACCACCCTGCTGTCGGAATGCGGCCAGAGGATGACAGGAGTTCCACACCAAGGGCGTTGACGTTGACGGCCGGTTCATCAAAGCCGCCGATGCGCTTGTCCATCACCGGATTGTCGCCAGGCGGGCGAAGCTGTGTCATGAAACGACTCGGATCGGTCGCGGTGACGACCAGCCTGTGCGCCGCGTCAACCGTGAAATAGCCGCCGCCTCTGCCATAGCGACCGGTGTTGACGTGGTACAGGAAATTGGGCCTGCTTAAGTCGGTGGCGCCGCTCAGGGCGCCTATCACCTTGCCTTGCGCATCCCGTATCGGTACCGTCATGGCGAAACTCGGTGCGCGTACGGTTCTCCCGACAACCGGCTTGCCAACAGTCGCCTTGCCTTGGGTCAAGGCTGCCGCAATATGATCCCGGTCCATGTAGTTGAGGCCGACCCGATCTATTTTTGGCACCTCTGCAATCGCCGTCCCGTCAGAACGGGTGACGAAGATGCCGGCGTTGAAGAGAATCGGAAGAACCGGACGCTGTTCAAGCAACTGCTGCAGGGAAGCCGGCCGATCGAACAAGCCGGCATCCAAGGACTTGGCAAGCACTTGCAGAGCGCCCATGCGTTCTTCAAAGCCAGAGTCGAGCTCAGCCGCCGCCAGGGAAACCGTCGCCAATTGTTGGTCGCCCAGGATGCCTTGAATGTCCTCACGCATCTTCGCGCTGATGTAAGACGCGATCAGCCAGATGCTGATCACGAATACAAGCAAGGTCATCAGCACCACTTTGGTCTTGAGTGAGCGCCGCCAAAAGGCGTCAAATTTCATTTGGACCTCTTATGGCAAAGATGGCGGACATGCTTCATCGCGTATTGGTGTCGACAATCTTCATTGCCCATACTTTCATCGAGTCTTGATCAAGTGTAAATCAGCCTCGTCTGGTTCATTTGTCAATGTGATATCTATTTTTTTGTAGGAAAAGGCCTACAAGATCGGGTTCTGGCGCGCTCCTGCGCTGATCAATCTCAGCGCCTGATTCGGATCAAAGCACCCTCTAATTCACGGCTGAACACGAACTGCGTCAAAGATGGCGGCTTGCAGCGTATTGAACTGCAGCGGCTCGCTTCGATCACGTCAAAACCGGTTTCCGTGCCCGGTTGCGCCGGGCCGGCGGATCGCGTGCAGCCGGGTTCGACCCCGTTGCCGGAACGCGCATGGCTTGATCCGGGTTGTCGTTGCTGACCTGCTTCATGACGCACTGGTATGGGCAATTTGTATGAGCCCTACTATCAACAGGTCCTGATCCGGTGTAAATCAGCCTGGTCTGATTTGCTTGTCAGTGCGACACCGATTCTTTTGTAGGACAGGGCCTACAAAACTAAGCCGGGTCGACCAGCCCGTGTGTTTGGCAGTAGCGTGTCAGCTCGACATTGTTGCCGAGCAGGAGCTTGCTTAGCACCCGTGAGCGGTAGGTGCTCACCGTCTTTGGCGACAAGCGCATGGAAACTGCTATCTCTCCCACACTGCGTCCCTGAGCCAACTGAACCAGGACGCGGTACTCCTGGGCTGAGAGTTCTTCATGCGGGAAGGCTTTGCGGATGCCACTGACCTGATCCGACAGTTGCTCGGCCAGTGAGCGGGATATGTAGCGCCCGCCAGCCAAAATACGTTCCAGCGCGGGAACCAGTTCGCTGGCGGCGCGGTCCTTGGTCAGATAACCGGCCGCACCCATTTGAAGTGAGCGCTGGGCGTAGGCGGCCTCCGAGTTCAGGCTCAGTACCAGGACTTTGGTGGCGGGGGCCACGCGCAGCATCTGCGAAAGTGCCTCGATGCCGCTGGTGTCGGGCAAGTTCAGATCGACGACCGCCAACTCAAAGAACACATCGTGAACCGCCGCTATCGCTTCCCTGAGCGTGCCGGCTTCGCGGATCGTCGCGCTTGGCCAATGCTGTTGCACCAGTTGTCGAACGCCGACGCGAAAGATGGGATGGTCTTCAATCAGCAGTAAGTTCATGCTCATGGGCACCGTTTAGTGGCAGAACAACTTCAACCAGCGTGCCCTGTTTCAGGCTCGATTCTATGGTGCAGCGGCCTCCCATGATTCGGGCGCGCTCCTGCATGCTGATCAGGCCCATCGCATCGGCTCGGGTCGTGCCGGCCATGAACCCTTGCCCGTTGTCCTGGATGCGAAATTCATACGCGTGCTGGCCACGCCGTCCGCCAATGCTGACATGCGCGGCAGCCGCATGCTTGACAACATTGGTCAATGCCTCCTGCGCGATGCGAAACAGGCTCAGCGCCTGACTCGGATCAAGCGCCTCCTGCGCATCAACGTCGATGTCGAAGTCCAGATTCACAACGCCGAGCATGTGCTCGCATAGATCTTTCAGGGCTACGGCCAGGCCGAGATCATCGAGAATGCGCGGTCGAAGTTCAGCGGTGATTTTGCGCGTCGCGGCAATGCCCATTTCCAGCGCCTGCATGATGTCAGACCCCGGCGCCTTTGGCAAAGCATCGCGTGGCAGCGATTGAAGAATCAATTTGATGGCGGTAAACACTTGCCCGATTTGGTCATGAACTTCGCGGGATATGCGCTTGCGTTCATTTTCGATGGCGCCAAGTTGTCGCTTCTCAAAATCCCGGTGCTCGGTTACATCATTCATCGCAACTTGAACAGCGGGCGCGCCGTCATAAATGATGGATGCGCTGTGCACCTCGACCACCAACGGGCTTCCATCGAGCTTGAGGACTTTGTGTTCATACATCGGCACGGCGCCGCGTTGCAAAACACTCAACTTCGTCATTTGTTGCGAAACTTCTCTGAAGTCTGGCTGAACCCGATTGAATGTTTGCGTCCCCAATAGCTCTGTTTCAGACCTTGCGCCGAACATCCTGATGGCGGCCGGATTGACATACAGAATTTGTTTTCGGTCATGAACCAGCAGCGGCGCCGGGGCCGATTCAGTCAGGATGCGGTAACGATGTTCGCTGTCGATCAAGTCGTTTTGCACCCTTTTGAGCTCGGTGATGTCGCTCAACGCGAGACGCAAGCACCATCCATCCTCTTCGTTCCCGGCAACGATGGCTTGCACATGCACCCAGGTCGGCGCGCCGCCCGCCATGACCAGTCTCAGGTCGCACTCTTGCGCTACGTGTGTCTGCACGATTCTTTGGCGCAACAGGTAGAAAGCGTCCTGATCTTGCGGCAGGATGAATCGGCTCAGCGCCCGACCGTAGAAAGTGGTCTTTGCCCGCCGCAGCATGCTGGCAAAGGTGAGGTTGGCTTTCACGATCAGCCCCTTCGGGCTGATCGTGCAATAGCCCACAGGCGCCAGGTCATAAAGCTCAAAATAACGCTCACGCTCGGCGTCCAGTCGGTCCTGCGTCTGGCGCAGTTCCTCGTTCTGCATTTCCAGCTCGATCTGGTGCACATGCAGTTCGTAGAGCATTTTTTGCAAGGCTTCGGGCAACAGCGCCTGCTCACCGCTGGCAGCCTGAGAGGCTTCGGTTCGAACCCTGGCGTCAGCTTGCCGGCGCAGCACCTGCGGGCCAGGCGCAAGCGGTGTCTTTAGTCCGTTTGTCATCGTCTGCCAAGCCTTTACGGCCTGCGGAATGCTCTGAAAAGACTTGACGCCCGCCACCGGCGAAGCGCTCAACCATGCATAGCCCTCGCCGCCAGCCCATATCCGGCAGCCTTTGGGCAAAGCGTGACGCAGTGCCATCAGGTAGGTGGCGGCAACATCGGGGCGCAACACAACGCTGGCCGAGATCGCAACCAGTGTGATGTCCCAATCCTTGACGGCTTGCACCACTTCAGAGACCGGTGTCTGCAGACCCAGACTGAAACAGTCGGCACCGTGTAGCGTGAGCGCCGCCTGCACCGCCAGTAGCCCGAGGCCATGGAGTTCGCCCGGCGGCGTCGTCAGCAAGATGCGCGATTGAAACTGGCTTGGCTGGCAGGCCAGCAAGTGTCCCTGCACCACCGCCTGCACCACCGAGGTGTAGAGGTGCTCGGCGTGTGTGCCAAGGCGACCGCCAGCCCAGGCGTCGCCCACAGCCCGATTGAAAGCGGGCAGCCGTTGTTCAACAAAATCAGCCAGACCCACGGCCTGGATCAGATCGGCCAGGTGGTGTTCCACAGCGCTGCGGGCGGCACCTGGTGTCAGGCAAGCCAGCAGCCTTTTAGCGTCGTCTTCAGGACCCGACGGACTCAATTTGCCAATCGTGCTGGCTGGCAATGCTTTCAACTTGGCCCACCTCCTTCGTTGAGCGCGCGACTGTGCTGCGCGCGCTGGCGCGGCTGCGCGGTCAGCGCTTCACGTCGGGCGCTCTGGTTCAGCGTTTGCATGTTTCAAATGCCCGTAACAGGTCGCTTGTCCAAAGCTGAAGCTGCAATTGGAAGGGTGGCAAGAAGACTCCGTCAGAGGAAAACACATTTTGGAGCAGATTCGTGTGGCCGCTTGTGATTATTTTTCTTCAGTAGTGGACAGATAGCCCCGATCCATCCGACAGAACGATCGTGGTTAAATATGTATACAGAATGCATCTTATTTGATAAGATCAGCACGTCACAGTAACCGTTAAAGGAAATGTTCATGAATGCTCGAATTGAATCAGTGGAACCGGCGCTTGCCGCCAGTCGCGCCGATCAGGCCTTGGGCCAGATCGCAGTGCAGTTGCCCGGCGCTACTGCGGTGTTTCGCCGGCTCAAGCTTGATTTTTGTTGTGGTGGACAGCTCAGCCTGCGCCAGGCCGCTTTGGACAAGCAGCTTGACCTGGTGGCGGTGCTGGAGGAACTCGCCGGTCTGGAGCGCGGCAGTGAACTGCCTGTGGCCACCAATGCGGCTGCGCTGATTGATCATATTCTGGCGCGCTACCACGCCGTGCATCGTACGCAACTGCCTGAGTTGATCCGGATGGCGCGCCGCGTTGAGGCCGTGCATCGCGAGCACCCGGACGTGCCCGCTGGCTTGGCGCAACTACTGGAAGCGATCGAGGCTGAAATGCTGGAGCACATGGAAAAGGAGGAAGGCATCCTCTTTCCCATGCTCAAGGCCGGTGGCAACCCATTTGTCGTGCACCCGATTGCTATGATGCGCAGCGAACACATCAGCCACGGCGCGCAACTTGATCGGCTCAATGCGCTGACGCACGATGCAAGTCCACCTGCAGGTGCGTGCAATACATGGTGTGCGCTGTACAGTGGCATTGCACAACTCAATGACGACCTGATCAACCACATTCACCTCGAAAACAATGTGCTTTTCCCGCAGTTCGAAGTAGCCACTGGCGTCGAGACTGGCTGCGGCTGTTCCGCCTGAGCCGCAGGGACGGGACTGCGGCCGAACAGGATAAGCTCACATTGCCCGTACTGTCATGGCCAAGAAATTTCCCGTCCATCCAGAGCATCCCGAGCGTATCTGCTGGGGTTGCGACCAATATTGCCCGGCGGATTCACTGAACTGCGGCAACGGCTCGGAGCGCACGCAGCACCCGGTTGAACTGTTTGGCGAGGACTGGCTTGACTGGGGGCTGGACTATGCGGCAGCAGTGGCTGAAGTGCCGGATTTACCGCCGCGCACCTGAAGAACTTGCGCGCTGGGTCACGGGCAAGTCAATTCGATGGCTTGGGATTTCGCTGCGATACTGCGGGCAACGCCGTATCGAGGTGATCACGCATGCAGTTACCCGTCTACTCCGAGCGCCGCAAGCGGGCTGCATTGCGTATCGCGCTAAGCCACTACCTGAGCAATGGCCTGTCAGCGGCACTGGGTTTGCTCCTGATTTCAGGCAGCATTCATCTGTTACTGGGCGCCTTCGCTGCTGCTGCGGCATCGGTCGGTGTTGTCGTTTGCATTCCGCCGGATCAGCCGGCGCCCAAGCGTGGAAAGTTTTTTCAGTTGCTGCCGGCGGCCGTACTCGGCTTGCCGTTGTTCTTCGCTGTGCAAGTGGTACACGCTGCGCCGGTCGGCCTGGGCCTGCTGCTGGTGCCCGCCAGCTTCCTGGCCTTTCTGGCGGCAGCCTGGGGCAAGCGTGGCCTGCCGATTGCGGTTTCCGTCATGTTCGCCATGGTTTTCTCGATGGCTGTGCCGGACCACACCAACAGTGCAACGACCTTGTCCACCTGCCTGTACTTTGCGCTTGGCTCCGGGCTGTACCTGATTTGGGCCACGCTCGCCAATGCCGCACTCAATGGGCGCTACCGGGTGCAAATGCTGGCCGACACCTTGTTGTCGCTGGCCAGTCTGATGCGCACACAGGCGCAACAATTTGCGCCAGCCGCCGCGACCACCCAGCCTGAACAGGCGCCCCTGATCGGTCAGTTGCTCAAACAGCAGGCCGCGTTGGCGGATCAACTGCAGACGGCGCGCGATATCTTGCTGGAGTCGCCACGCACCGTGCGCCGCCAGCAACTGGCCGGTATGCTGTTGCATGTGCTGGAGATGCGCGACCATCTGCTGGTTTGCGAGCTTGACCTCGACACACTCAAGTCGCACGCTGGTCATGCGCCCGCGTTGAGTGCGCTGCGTGAGGTGGTAGAGGCACTTGCCGCCGAAATCGAGCAACTGGCCGATGCCCTGTTGCTCGGACGCTCACCTGGGGTGTTTGAGACTTACCAGCCCCGGCTGACCCGTCTACAGTGGGCCGATGATGAGCCGTCGACAACACAGGAAAGTGGACCCTCGCCCGCCATGCTGGCCTTGGGGCTGGCCAACCGTGTTGGTCATCTCAATGACGAATGCTTGCGCCTGATTGCACTCGCAAGAGGCGAGGAACAGGCCGATGTAGCACTGGTGCGCACATCCTGGGAGATGTTTGTCAGTCCTACGGCCTGGTCGTGGCAACCCTTCTTCGCGATGTGGCGCTGGGATGCGCCGCCCTTGCGCCATGCGATACGCGCCGCGCTGGCCATTGGCTCCGCTTATGCGATTGGTCTTGCGCTGCCCTGGGGCACGCATGACTACTGGATTCTTCTGACGATCGTGGTGGTGCTGCGTGGCAGTCTGGCGCAGACGCTGGAGCGGCGCAACCACCGTGTCGCCGGTACCTTGATGGGTTGCGTGCTGGCGGGCGGATTGCTGACGGCGCATATACCGCCGGCCGGCTTGCTGGTGCTGGTGACGCTGGCGCAGGCAATAGCCCATGCTTTCGCAGCCAAGCGTTATCTGGTCACTGCCGTTGCCGCCACGGTGCTTGGCCTGTTGCAGGCGCATGCGCTCAACGCAGGAGGCAGCCCCAGCTTTGATGTTGTTGAACGCATGACCGATACCTTGATCGGCGTCGCTGTGGCCTGGGCTTTCAGCTATGTGCTGCCTTCGTGGGAACGCAATCAGATTCCGGCCCTGGTGCATCGCGCACTGGCGGCGCAGGCGCGTCATGCGCGCGTCGCACTCAGCCTGGGGCAATTGCGGGCTGTGGATAACGAACCTGAACTGCAGTGGCGGCTGGCACGGCGCGAAGCGTACGACAGCCTCTCAGCCCTGGTGCAGGCGACGCAACGCTCGCTTTCAGAACCGCGGGCGGTGCGGCCACCGTTGGAGCCGCTGGGTCGAATGCTGGCGCACAGCTATCAATTGCTGGCGCAGCTGACAACGGTCAAGACGATGCTATTGCAGCGTCGTGGACGTCTGGATGCTGCGCAAATTAACGCGCCGCTGAAGCAGGCGGCGCAGGCCATCGAAGCCACTCTGTGCCATGAGCGTGCCACTTCGCAGGGTTTGAACCACCTTGTCACCGGGCCGCAGGCAGGGGGACTGCAGGATCCATTTGAAGGGGACTTGAGTCCCTGGCTTTTGCTGCGGCTCGATCTGGCGACTGCAACAGCCATTCATCTGCGGGGTGACGCGAACCAGGTGTTGGGGGAGATCGGCCTCAAGTAGATTCCTACTGCGCCAAACCAGCGTCTTTTTGGGTTGACAGTTGCAGCACCCTGATCGCTTGCGGTGGGCATGGCGCTTCTCCCTACAATAGCCGGGCGCCAGCAGCACAAGTTCAGGCGCGGCTTGCCTCATCTGTTTACCCCACTTCCCATGCCCACTGGCTCTGCCACCATTTCCGCGGCGACGCGGCGCTCTATCCTGCTGCTTTCGTTTGCGACGTTTTCCAGCATGGTGGCGCAGCGCATCTGTGACGCGATGTTGCCCGAGCTTTCCCGCGTCTTTTCGGTTGGCTTGCCGCAGGCGGCCAAGGTGGTGTGGGTGTTTGCCGTGGTCTATGGTCTGGCGCAACTGATTTATGGTCCTCTGGGCGATCGCCTGGGGAAGTTTCGTGTCGTGACCTTTGCCACCCTGGCGTGCAGCGTGGGTAGTCTGCTGGCTGTTTTTGCGATGAGCCTGGAACTGCTGGTCGTGGCGCGTGTGATGGTGGCGCTGGGCGCGGCGGCCATCATTCCACTGTCGCTGGCCTGGATCGGTGACGCGGTTAGCGCCGAACAGTTGCAGGAAACGCTGGCGCGAGTCGGGCTCGGCACCACGCTCGGGATCGGAGGCGGCCAGTTGCTGGGCGGTGTTTTAACCGACATGCTGGGCTGGCGCTGGGCGTTTGGCTTCATGACCTTGCTTTTCAGCCTGGTCGGGGTTCTGCTTTATGTGCATGGGCGGCGCCTGCAATCCGGCAGCAGCGGTCCGGCCGGGCAACACCGTGGTGAACAACTTGGCTTCGGCGCACAGGCCCTGCGCATCATCACGGGTCGCTGGTCGCGCACCGTGTTGCTGGTGGCCTTCATCGAGGGTGCCATGGGATTCGGCGTGCTGGCCATGTGGGCGTCGCATCTGCACCGCGCGCTGGGTCTTTCACTTTCGGCGTCCGGCGCGATTGTGGCTTTGTTCGGCCTTGGTGGCATGTTGTACATGGCCGTGGCTCGCCCCTTGATCCGGCGTTTTGGTGAACGGGGGCTGGCGCTGCTGGGCGTCTGCACGCTCGGTTTGGCGGCCCTGCTGGTGGCCTTTTCTCCTTATTGGTCGCTGACCATTCCGGCGAGTTTGCTCGGTGGTTTCGGTTTCTTCATGTTCCATAACACGATGCAGGCCAATGCCACGCAGATGGCGCCCCATGCGCGCGGCACCGCGGTGTCGCTGTTTGCCGCAGCATTGTTCATGGGCCAGTCGGTTGGCGCGCTGCTGGCCGCCAATCTGATCGAACGCATCGGCTCCGCCGCGGTGATCGCGCTGGGCGGGGTGGTGATGACCTTGCTTGGCTTGTCCTTTGCGCGTGCATTGCGTCGGCGTGATCATTTGTTGAACCTCGATTGATGGAGGCATTTGGGCTTATCAGGCTGCATGCCCCTGTCAAGTGCATGGTAGATTCTTCCGGCGGCGCGTGGGGCGTGTTCCAATCGCTGGCGCAAGATCCCGGAATTGAAAAACAATGAGCAAGAAAGTCTTTATCAAAACCTTTGGCTGCCAGATGAACGAGTACGACTCGGGCAAGATGGCCGATGTGCTCCATGCCGCGCAAGGTTATGAGCCGACCGACAAGGTCGAGGAAGCTGATCTCATTCTGTTCAATACCTGCTCGGTGCGCGAGAAGGCGCAGGAGAAAGTGTTCTCCGATCTGGGGCGTGTCAAGCACCTGAAGAAGAACGGCGTTCTGATCGGCGTCGGCGGCTGTGTGGCGAGCCAGGAGGGCGCGGCCATCATCGAGCGCGCACCCTATGTTGACTTCGTGTTTGGTCCGCAGACACTGCATCGCCTGCCGCAGATGATTGCGGCGCGCGACCTGCAGAATCGCTCCCAGGTTGACATCAGTTTCCCCGAGATTGAAAAGTTCGATCACCTGCCGCCAGCACGCGTTGAAGGCGCGACCGCCTTTGTCAGCATCATGGAAGGCTGCTCCAAGTATTGCAGTTACTGCGTCGTGCCCTACACGCGGGGCGAAGAGGTCTCAAGGCCTTTCGAGGATGTGCTGGTGGAAGTGGCGGGGCTGGCCGATCAGGGCGTCAAGGAAGTCACGCTGCTGGGTCAGAACGTGAACGCCTACCGCGCCCGGATGGTCAGCGATGTCGCATCGTCGTCCGGCGAAATGGCCGATTTCGCCACGCTGCTGGAGTACGTGGCCGAGATCCCGGGCATCGAACGCATCCGTTACACAACGAGCCATCCGAACGAGTTCACGCCAGCGCTGATTGCCGCGTACGAAAGGATCCCCAAACTGGTCAGCCATCTGCATTTGCCGGTGCAACATGGTTCCGACCGGATCCTGATGGCGATGAAGCGCGGCTATACCGCGATGGAATACAAATCGACGGTGCGCAAGCTGCGTGCGATCCGCCCGGACATGGCGATGAGCAGCGACTTCATCGTCGGCTTCCCGGGTGAGACGCAGGACGACTTTGACAAGATGATGCGGCTGATCGACGAGGTTGGCTTCGACAACTCGTTCAGCTTTATCTTCAGTCCACGGCCCGGCACGCCGGCGGCCAACCTGCACGACGACACGCCGCATGAAGTCAAGCTGCGCCGGCTGCAACACCTGCAGTCCGTGATCAACGACAGCATCCGGCGCATCAGTGAAAGTCGTCTGGGCACGGTGCAGCGCCTCTTGGTGGAAGGGAACTCCAAACGTGACACTACCGAGCTGATGGGGCGTACCGAGTGCAATCGCGTCGTTAATTTTGTCGGCGATGCGGCACTGATAGGACAACTGATCGACGTGAAGATCACCGAAACACGCCCTTACACGCTGCGCGGGGAATTGCTCGGATAAAAGGCGGTTGAGGACAGAGCTGGCTCGCTTCGCGTAGCTGCGGTCTGTCCCACAAGGCGGACAGCCGACAGCCCGGTTCGTGTTGGGGACAGAGCTGGCTCGCTTCGCGTAGCTGCGGTCTGTCCCACAAGGTTTCAGAAGGGCATTTTCGGCATGCCTTTCATGCCGCCCATGCGCTTCATCATCTTCATCATGCCGCCGCCTTTCATCTTCTTCATCATGTCCTGCATCTGCGCGAATTCCTTGAGCATGCGGTTGACTTCCTGAACCTGCACGCCAGCGCCGGCGGCAATGCGGCGCTTGCGTGTGGCCTTGATGAGCTCGGGCTTGCGCCGCTCCAGCGGTGTCATGCTGTGGATGATGCCCTGCTTGCGCTGGATGTCTTTCTCAGCCCGGCCCATGTCCATCTGGCCGGCTTTGGCCGCGATTGACGCCGGCATCTTGTCCATCAGGCTGGAGAGGCCTCCCATTTGCTTCATTTGCTGAATCTGGGCCAGGAAGTCGTTCAAATCAAAGCCGCCACCGCTTTTAACCTTGGCTGCCAGTTTTTGTGCGGCCGCCATGTCAACACCCGAAGTCACCTGTTCCACCAGCGCCAGAATGTCACCCATGCCCAGAATGCGTCCAGCGTGTCGCTCGGCATCGAATACTTCGAGGCCGTCGAGTTTCTCGCTGGTGCCGGCAAACTTGATCGGCGCTCCGGTCACCTGGCGCACTGACAGGGCGGCGCCGCCACGTGAGTCACCGTCAGTCTTGGTTAGGATGATGCCGGTCAGGGGCAGGGCCTCCTTGAATGCCTTGGCGGTATTGACGGCATCCTGGCCCTGCATGGCGTCAACGACAAACAGGGTTTCCACCGGCTTGAGTGCGGCGTGCAATTCCCGGATCTCAAGCATCAGCGCTTCATCGATGGCGAGGCGACCGGCGGTGTCTACCAGTAGCACGTCAAAGAAGTGCTTGCGCGCATAGTCCAGCGCCGCCAGCGCAATGGCGACCGGTTTCTGGTCTGGTGTGCTCGGAAACCATTCGGCCCCGGCCTGTGCCGTGACGGTTTTCAATTGCTCAATGGCGGCCGGGCGATAAACGTCACCCGAGACCGTCAGCACTTTTTTGCGGCGCTTTTCGATCAGGTGCTTGGCTAACTTGGCTGTCGTGGTGGTCTTGCCGGCCCCTTGCAAACCCGCCATCAGGATTACCGCCGGTGGCTGGGCCGCCAGATTGATGTCGGCGATGCCCTCGCCCATGGTGGCAGCCAACTCCCGGTTGACAATGCCGATCAGGGCTTGGCCCGGCGACAGTGAGCCCAGCACATCCTGGCCCAGCGCCTTTTCCTTGACGCGGGCGATGAAGTCGCGCACCACGGGCAGCGCCACGTCGGCCTCCAGCAATGCCATGCGCACTTCCCGCAGCATGTCGGCGACGTTGCTTTCGGTGATGCGCGCCTGACCACGGATTTCCTTGACCAGGCGGGAGAGTTTTTCGGTGAGAGCGGAGGCCATAGGGGTATTCCGATGATCGGAACCAGGGTTTGGAGCCAATCAGAATTGGCAATAAGCAAGACGCTAAACTGTAGGCATGATTTTAGCCAGTGCTTCCCCTCTTGGTCTGACCTTGGCAGCCGGGGCTGCCGTAGCCTATTCGGTGTCGGCAATCGGCGCTGCCCGCCTGGGTACACAGGCCGCCAAAACGGCGGTCGTGTTGGCTTGGTTGGCGCATGGTTTGTTGTTGGGCATGAGTTTGTTTGGCGCTGAACCGCGCTTTGGTTTTGCGCCCGCTCTGTCTGTTACCGCTTGGTTGATTGCTGCGGTGTACGCCGTTGAGAGCCATGTCTATCCTTTGCTGGAGACGCGTTGGGCCTTGTCGGCACTGGGCGCTGTTGCCGTCGTGCTGGCGGCATTGTTTCCGGGTAATCCCCTGCATGCCAATGCCTCACCCTGGTTGCCGTTGCACTGGGCACTGGGCATTGCATCCTACGGTTTGTTCGGCGCTGCTGTCGTCCATGCCTGGTTCATGACGCGGGCCGAAGAACGCTTCCGGGTTGCGGCCGATACGCACAGCGGGATGCCCTTGCTGACAATTGAACGGTTGACGTTCAGATTTGTGGCCGCTGGCTTTCTGCTGCTGACAGCAACGCTGCTAGTGGGCGTGTTGTTTGGAGCCGAACTCTATGGCTCAGCCACGGTCTTGAAGTGGAGCCACAAGACCGCGTTTTCGCTTTTGTCGTGGCTGACGTTTGCCGTACTCCTGACGGGCCGGGTCCGCTTTGGCTGGCGTGGCAAGCGGGCGGTACGCGTGTTGTACACGGGTGCTGCCTTCTTGCTGCTGGCCTATGTCGGTTCGCGTTTCGTTATGGAGATTGTTCTTGGGCGTGCCACATGAAGTTTTTTCTGGTCCTGTCGGTCGTGGTGCTTGCCATCTGGCTTTGGCGTTCCAATCGTGAGAGCCAGCCCGGGTCGAAGCCGAAGAATCCGCCAACCAGTCGCGCACCGCTTGAGATGGTTGGATGCGATTTGTGCCAAGTTCATGTTCTGGTGGCCGATGCGGTTCAGGGCAAGAAGGGCTTCTATTGCTGCCAGGAACACCGTCAGCGCGCGGAGTCTTGAGTGAGCCAGCCGGCGCCAGCCCCTGCCTGGTTTGATTCCGCTTTGTCGGTGCTAGGTGTCGACGCACCGGGTAAACCACGGGAATTTGAGAGACTATGGCGCGGTTTCATGACGGCGCGTGTGGCGTTGGGACTGGGCTTGCTGTTGTTCCAGAGTGCCATCTACGCACTTGGACCTGCTAAGGACGTCAGCCTGATCCTGATTTGTGCAGTCTATTGCGGCGTCGCTTGGACGGTGCGCCTTTTGGCCAATCCGCGCCCGTCTGGCAAGGCCTTTGACGCGCAATGGATTGCCATCGGGGTGGTCGATATCCTGGCATTTGGGCTGCTACAAATTGCGCAGGGCAGTGGCATCAATTACGCGCCCTTATTTGTGCTTCCGGTCTTGATGGCGGCGGTACTGGGCTCACTTTCATTGGCCATGGGCAGCGCAGCGGGTGTGACGCTGTTGTTGTTTGCCTATGCTACCTGGATGTCCTTGCAAGTGCCGGCGGACACGACGGCTCAGTTCCTGCAGGCCGCCTTGACGGGTGCGGGGTGTTTTGCCATTGCATTTCTCGCCAACCAGATCGCGATTCGTCTGGCCGATGTCGAACTGCTGGCGCAGCGCAGCCAGCTGGCCGAACGGGTGCAAAGACAGGTCAACGAACTGGTGATCGAGACACTCACCGACGGAATTCTGGTGTTGGACTCGCGTGGCGTTGTGAGAGCGGCAAATCCTGCAGCGCGCCACTTGTTGGGCGCACAGAGCGCGCCGGGAACGCGGTCATTCAGTCTGACCGCGCTGGATGGCTGGCAGGAACTCGTCAACCTGATGGCGCTGAGCTATTCTGACAAGGTGGCACGGCAGGCCGATGTCACCATACGCCATCTGGGCCAGGGCCCCAGACGGGTGCGGGTGCGGACCCAACTGGCGACCGCACCAGGGGGTGATGGCGAGACGCTGTGCGTCATGTTTATGCAGGATCAGCGTGAAATGGAAGCGCGCATGCGAGCCGACAAACTGGTCAGTATGGGGCGCATGTCAGCGGCTGTCGCCCATGAAATTCGCAATCCACTGGCCGCGATTGCGCAGGCCAACGCACTGCTCGATGAAGATCTGCAGGAGCCGCGGCATAAGCAACTGACGCAGATGGTCCAGCAAAATACCAGGCGGTTGGAAAGAATTGTTGAGGAGGTGTTGGATATCTCACGGGTGCAGCAGCGAGAAGACACGACCACGTCGAGTGTGCTGGAGTTGAGCAGTGAGGCGGCAAGAATATGCCATGATTGGCGGCAGCAGACACACAGTGAGCAACGTCTGCGTCTTCATTTGTCTGCGCAGAGCATCCAGGTCAGGTTCGAGTTCGAGCATCTGCGGCGGATTTTGGTTAACCTGCTTGACAATGCATTGCGCTATTCGGGAGGTCAAACCGGGGCTATCGAAGTGTCAGTCAGCAATTTGATTTCCGGGCAGGGCGCTTTGCGCGTGTGGAGTAATGGGCAGCCGCTGGATCAATCGGTCGAGCGGCATCTGTTCGAGCCATTTTTTTCGTCTGAAAGTCGATCAACCGGATTGGGGCTTTATATTTGCCGCGAGCTATGCGAAGAACAGGGGGCTTCGATTACCTATTTGCGAACGCAGCGCCAGATCAGCGGTCGGTTGATCGACGGCAACGAGTTTTTGGTGGTATTTCAGACCAACCAAGGATGAAGCCATGGATTCAAAGACAACACTGAGCCCGGCCAGGATCCTGGTCGTTGACGATGAGCCTGATCTGCGCACGCTCTATGAGTTGACGCTGTTGCGTGAAGGCTTCAGGGTTGAAACTGCGGAAAACCTTGTGCAAGCCTTCGAGTACCTGAACCACGGCCGTTTTGATCTGGTTATCACTGACATGCGCTTGCCCGATGGCCTGGGCTTGGAGTTGATACGTCACATCCGGGCGCAACAGCGTCGGGAGCGCTGCGTTGTCATCACAGCCTATGGGTCAGCCGAAAATGCTGTTGAGTCGCTGAAGGCGGGTGCCTTCGATTACCTGACAAAGCCGGTTGATCTCAAGCAATTCCGTGCCGTCATTGCGTCGGTTGTGCTGGACCCCGCACCGTTGCCCACACGGGCCGGTGATCCGCATCTGCAGGCCGGTACTGTTATGACCGCTGCGGCGGCACACTCCTCGCTGGGAGAGCGTGCGCTGCAACGCTTGGTGGGTGAGTCGAGTGTCATGCATGCAGTGAAGGAACGCATCGTCAAAGTGGCCCGCAGCATGGCGCCTGTTATGGTGACGGGGGAGTCGGGTACTGGCAAGGAACTGGTGGCCAATGCCATTCATGCGAACAGCCACCGTGGTGGCGCTGCCTTGATCGCAGTGAACTGCAGCGCCATTCCGGAAAATCTACTCGAGACTGAATTTTTTGGCGCCAAGAAAGGCTCGTACACAGGCGCAACACAGGACCGCGATGGCTTTTTTCAGGCCGCACGTGGTGGGACTTTGTTTCTGGATGAGATCGGGGATTTGCCGCTGCTCATGCAGGCCAAACTGCTGCGGGCCATTCAGGAACGCTGCATTCGGCCAATCGGTTCGCCTCAGGAGGAGCCGGTCGACGTACGGATCATCAGCGCGACGCACAAGGATCTGGCAGCCGAAGTGCAAGCTGGGCGTTTTCGACAGGATCTTTATTACCGTTTGAATGTGATCGAGATTGTTATCCCGCCTTTGCGTGAGCGCCGCGACGACTTGCCGGCTTTGTGCGCCGCCTTGCTCAGACGGATTGCCCTGGAATCGGGTATCGCGGTGCCGGCGTTACCCAGTGCGGTGCTTGACCAACTGGCACTCGATCCCTTGCCGGGCAATGTGAGGGAACTGGAAAATCTGCTGCATCGTGCGGTTGCCCTGAGTGAAGACGATGATCTGCGGATTGAGCCTTCAGTCCAGCACGCAATGAATCAGGAACCCGAATCAGTCGGTATGGATGTGGCGCAGGGACACAACGACCGGGTCGCCATCCCACGTGATTTGCAAAGCCATCTTGATGCGGCGGAACGCGAGATATTGATTCAGGCCTTGCATGAAACAGGATTCAATCGCACCGCTGCCGCTGCCAGACTGGGTTTGAGCCTGCGTCAAATACGCTATCGCATTGCGCGACTCCGCATTGACGTGCTGAACAATGGCGATTCGTTCGATGAGTCAGTCTGAATTGACTGCGGAATTGGCGCTCTGGCGCGATGGTTGGTATCGCTTCGCGGGGCAACGGGATTCACCGAATTACGGTCGACGTCCGATCAATGTCAAGCCTGATCTGATCGTTCTGCATTGCATCAGCCTGCCGCCAGGCCAATACGGGGGCGATGAGGTGCAACGCCTGTTTGCCAATCAACTCGATTGGAGTCTGCACCCGTTCTTCAGGCGCATCGAGGGCATGAAGGTGTCGTCGCACTTCTACATCCGCCGGCATGGGGAGTTACTGCAGTTTGTCAGCGCTGACGACCGTGCTTGGCATGCCGGTGTTTCCTGCTATCGCGGACGCAGCAATTGCAACGACGATTCCATTGGTATCGAACTCGAAGGAGCAGAAGGCGACCCTTTCGAAGACAGTCAATATGAATCACTGGCGGGTCTGTGCGCTGCCTTGCTGCAGCGCTATCCGATCACGGACATAGCGGGGCACGAACATGTCGCGCCGGGGCGAAAGACCGATCCAGGACGTGGCTTTGATTGGCCTCGTTTGCAAAGGACACTTGGCTTGCCCCGGCAGTGTTTCCCGGTCGGCACGGTGGAAGCTTGAACTCGCTGAGTTTGTGCGAGTGATCGGTTTGCACCGGAAATTTCGAAAGATTCAATTTTGCTCAAGAGACGCTATGGGTAGTGGCTTGCAATCAGTCGAGACACCATATATAGTGCTTCCTGTTGACAGTTGCAAACCTTCAATGACACGCCGCGAATGAAGAGAATTGAATGCAAAATGCCTTGATCCCAATACCCGTTTTTCGACTTGCGAGTTCTGCTTGTGAAGTTTGAAGTAGCGTTCAGCGTGTTGCTTTGCGATGTTGCCGCACAACACTTGGGGCCACAATCGGCAAGCGATGCGAATGAATACTTTTCATTTCATTTCGCTGCTCTCATAATCCTCTGACTGGAACTATTTATGTTGACGCGGGATGAAGAGATCAAGCCAAACTCGCCATCGCTCAATTCATGCGGCTCATCTGTCTGCCGCGCGGCGGTGTCGCCTGCCGGGTTGAACGCAGTCCATGCCGCGTCGGCGTGGATCCCGAGCATTGATTTTAAATATGGCGACAAAATTTCACAAACGACCGATCACCCAAAAGCCCGCTTGGTCTGTTTGTGCACCCGAGTTCATGGTGCTGGGTTCGAGCCCAACACCATGGATCGCTTCATGCTCTCCAACTCGCATGAAGTGCTCTTTGTAAATTGATCAAGGAGAAAATAATGGCAACTGCAAAAAAACCGGCCGCAAAGAAGGCCGTTCCCGCGAAGAAAGCGGCACCTGCAAAAAAAGTAGCAGCTAAGAAAGCTGCGCCGGCTAAGAAAGCGGCACCCGCGAAGAAAGTAGCAGCCAAGAAAGCTGCGCCGGCCAAAAAGGCGGCACCAGCGAAAAAAGTAGCAGCCAAGAAAGCGGCACCCGCGAAAAATGCTGCCGCCAAGAAAGCTGCACCGGCCAAAAAAGTAGCTGCTAAAAAAGCGCCTGCCAAGAAAGCCGCTGTAGCCAAGAAGCCGGCCGCCAAGAAGCCAGTAGCCAAGAAAGCAGCCAAGAAGCCGGCTGCGAAGAAAGCCGCGAAAGCACCCGCAGCCAAAGCCGCGCCTGCTCCGGCTGCCCCTGCTGCTCAGACAACTTTGAGCCCGCAGGCCGCATGGCCTTTTCCGACGGCCAGCAAGCCCTGAACTGTTAACCCAGTTCGGTCAAAAACCCGATGCTTGAATGCATCGGGTTTTTTTTTTGCGGCGCGAGCCTGCACGTCAGGCTACAAACCGAGCAGTTGGCGATCAAGCGTGTAGTTCTGTGGACCTTGTTGTGCAATCTTGAGTGAGCCCAACTGGCTGCCGAGCGCGGCACAGCGTGCCAGTGACCAGTCTTGCTCAAGTCCGTACAGCAAGGCACCACGGAATGCGTCGCCGCAACCGGTCGGATCGACCAGCGCTTTTGCCTTGACCGCAGGAATTTCGGATTTTTCGCCGGCAACCCATACTTCGCTGCCCTGTGCGCCGAGCGTGACGATCAGTCCGCGCACACGACGAGAAACTTCTGCATAACTCCAACCGGTGCGCTCGCTCAGCATCTTTCCTTCGTAATCGTTGACAGTGACCCAGCTTGCTTGGTCGACCAGTGAGCGCAGTTCGGTGCCGTCAAAGCGTGGGAGTTGTTGACCGGGATCGAAAACAAAGGGGATCTTTGCCGCTGAAAACTGCTCGGCGTGTTGCCACATGGCATCGCGTCCATCTGGCGCAATAATTCCCAGTTTGATATCGTCGCGCGCGGTGATGCTGGTCAAATGGGCGTAGTCCATGGCGCCGGGGTGAAAACCGTTGATCTGGTTGTTGTCCCGGTCCGTGATGATCATAGCCTGTGCGGTGTAGGCGGTGGCGATTGTCTTTACGAATTCGGTGGAAATGCCTTGACCTTCGAGTCGTGCGAGGTAGTTTCCGCCATCGCTGCCGATCATAGCCATGGGTAGCGGCGTGCCACCAAGCAGTTTGAGTGCGTAGGCAATGTTGCCGGCGCAACCACCAAAATCGCGTCGCAAGGCGGGCACCAGAAACGATACATTCAGGATGTGCAATTGATCAGGCAGGATTTGCTCGGCAAATCGGCCCTCAAAGTTCATGATGGTATCGAAGGCCAGTGAGCCGCAGATGATGGAAGCCATGGTTTTGGTGTGGGAGTTTAGGGATAAAAGGCGAGCAAACGATAACCGACAATTCGTTCGGCCGTGCCTGCGGTCGTGACAGCCAGTGCGATTGATGCCGACCATTCGGACGTCGCAGCGAGGGTGTCGGACTGGAGGCCAAACTCGGTAGCGGCAAAGATACGCCGCACGACCGGTTGATCAAGTGAATCCGTCAAGGTCAGTTCGACGGCCGGTGCGGCCACTGCCGTGGCAGCGGTGTTCCTGAGGGTGAAATTCAACCGGTAGGCGTCACGCTTGATCTTGGTGAATGATGCACCGTCAATAACCACGGCGTCCTTTTGCTGCAAGGCAGACAGACCGCAACTCAATGGGCGGCACAAGGTCAGCAACAGACCCTTTAGGCCAGGCCCCCGGGCCACAATCTGGTTGCGTTCATGGAAGACAATTTGTCCCGCCAGTCCAAGTAACAAGGCCAACCCCAGAACGGCTAAAAGGATTCGTGTCAGCACTTTGCGCCATGTGGACGTATTTTGCTGCGTGTGCAGGAAGGATGGTTCGCAGAATCCAGTCGGGCCTTTGCGATCCGGTTCGCCTAGATCGTTGGGTTCGATTTGAATCGGGTTTTCGCCGGTTGCTGGCTGCCTAGTAATGACCTCGTTGACCGGGGCGCTGACTGGTTCAGGCACGGACGGAACTGAATCGGCAAGCTCTGCTGACGGCCGAATTGGGGCAAGCGCACCCTGACTGAAATTCATAACAGCTGTTGCAGGCGACAGCAGCAGCGATGATGCGTCAAAAACTTCGTTGCATTGCCCGCAGCGAACCCATCCTTCTGAAATCCGGAGTTGATCGGGTACGACCTTGAACAGGGTCTGACAGGCCGGGCAACGTGTGATCAGACTCATGGATTGCAAATTGTAGGGCCGTCTCCTGGGAAAATCAGCGCATCGCTGTCATCAGGATCCAGCCATCTTCCTGATCGGAAACGCAAAGCTGGCAGTAAGGCGCATAGGCTGCTTTCAACTCATCCGCTTGGCGTTCCAGAATTCCCGCTAACACCAGCGTACCACCGGCAGCGACCCGCGACCACAGCAGGGGCGCCAGCACTTTCAAGGGGGTTGCCAGGATATTGGCCAGTACCGTCTGATAGGCGCCCGTCACGATGACGGGAAGGCCCACATTGAGTGTGACCTGATTGGCCTGCGCGTTCAACAGGGTGGATTGAACGGCAGCGTCGTCGATGTCGACGGCATCAACGTGGGCTGCGCCATGTTTGGCAGCGCCAATCGCCAGAATTCCGGAACCGCAACCATAGTCGAGAACCCGTCCCAGGCCGTTTTCGGTGCTGTTGCTGTGCGCCCGACCATGTTGTGCAATCCAGCGCAGGCACATCCGGGTCGTTGGATGCGTGCCGGTTCCAAACGCCAATCCCGGGTCGAGCCGGATGATGGTGCGGGCCTGTGCTGGTGGTTCGTGCCAGGTCGGCACAATCCAGAACTCTGGCGTGATATCGACTGGCGTGAATTGTGATTGTGTCAAACGCACCCAGTCTTGCTCTGGCAACTCCTGCACCGTCAATACAGCGCAGTCGGCAAAGAAATCCTGTGCCTGCAAAAGAGCCAATGCATTCCTGGCTAAAGCTTGCGACTCATACAGCGCGACGACCCGCGAGCGCTGCCAGCCGGCTTTGGGTGCTGGCATGCCAGGCTCGCCAAACAAGGCTTGCTCGGCATCGGTCTGAGCGTCAGCGTCTTCGACGCTGACGCTCAGTGCGTCGAGCGCTTCGAGTGCATCACACAAGGTTTCAACCCGGTGCTCCGGGCACATCAAACTCAGTTCAAACATGCAAGACCTGGGTCAGCGTTGATGGTGGCTCAGCCACTCTTCAAGATAGTGAATGTTGGTGCCGCCAGCCATGAATTTGGCATCCACCATCAATTCCCGGTGCAGCGGAATGTTGCTGCTGATGCCTTCGACCACGGTTTCGCTCAGGGCTGTGAGCATGCGTGCCACGGCCTGTTCGCGCGTATCGCCATGCGTGATGATTTTGCCAATCATTGAATCGTAATTTGGGGGGACATAGTAGTTGCTGTAGATATGCGAGTCCACCCGCACGCCTGGGCCGCCCGGGGCATGCCACATGGTAATGCGTCCCGGTGACGGAATGCACTTGTAAGGATCCTCGGCATTCACGCGACATTCAATGGCATGACCCCGGATCTGAATCTGGCGTTGTGTGAACGGCAGTTTTTCTCCTGCCGCCACCATGATCTGCGTCTTAACGATATCAACGCCGGTGATCATTTCCGTTACCGGATGCTCCACCTGCACGCGGGTATTCATTTCAATGAAATAGAACTCACCATCCTCATACAGGAATTCGAAGGTGCCGGCGCCACGGTAGCCAATTTTCTTGCAGGCCGCCACACAGCGTTCGCCCAGACGTTCGATTTGCTTACGCGGGATTCCGGGTGCTGGCGCCTCTTCAATGATCTTCTGGTGCCGGCGCTGCATCGAACAATCCCGCTCACCCAGGTAGACCGCATTCTTGTACTTGTCAGCCAGCACTTGGATTTCGATATGCCGGGGATTCTGGAGAAACTTCTCCATGTAGACCGCTGGATTGCCAAACGCGCTGGCTGCTTCGGCCTTGGTCATGGACACCGCATTGATCAAGGCTGCCTCGGTGTGTACCACGCGCATGCCGCGGCCACCGCCACCGCCGGCCGCCTTGATGATGACCGGGTAGCCGACCGCCTTGGCGATGCGACGCACTAGCACGGGATCATCGGGCAGTTCGCCCTCCGATCCGGGTACGCATGGAACGCCAGCCTTGATCATCGCCTGCTTGGCTGAGACCTTGTCGCCCATGATGCGAATGGATTCGGGTGTTGGCCCAATAAACTGGAATCCGCTCTTTTCCACACGCTCTGCAAAATCAGCGTTTTCGCTCAGGAAACCGTAGCCGGGATGAATTGCCTCCGCGTCAGTCACCTCGGCCGCCGAAATGATCGCCGGCATGTTCAGATAACTCAGGGTCGATTGCGCTGGCCCGATACAGACGGCCTCTTCGGCCAACTTGATATATTTGGCGTCACGATCCGCTTCGGAATAGACCATGACAGCCTTGATCCCGAGTTCGCGGCAGGCACGTTGAATTCGCAGGGCGATTTCGCCCCGATTGGCAACCAGGATTTTTTTGAACATAGACGTTGGGCGTTAGCGCTACTCAATCAATGACGAACAAAGGCTGTCCATATTCAACCGCCTGTCCGTTGACACAAAGAATCTGTGTCACAGTTCCCGAGCGGTCCGCTTCGATTTCGTTGAGGATCTTCATTGCCTCAATGATGCAAACGGTTTCGCCAACTTTGATCGAGTCGCCAATTTCTACAAACGACTTGGCTTCCGGTGACGCGGCGCGATAAAAGGTGCCAACCATGGGTGACTTCACTGTGTGGCTGGTAATGGCGGGCGCTGCGGCCGCAACGGGTTCTACCGGCGCTGCAGCTTGGAGCGGAGCGGCCATGGGGGCTGGCACGGTGCCTGCCGCATACTGCTGAGCGACCAGGCCGCCGCCTTTGACGATGCGAACTTTGCCTTCTGCTTCCGTGATTTCGAGCTCCGAAACATTCGAGTCCGACACCAAGTCGATCAGTGTCTTCAATTTTCTTAGATCCATGAGGTCTCCAGCAGTTTTCAATAACAGACCGCGAATTTACCTTAAATTTCATCAAAATGCCGCTATTTTCTATTATTTAAGAGAAATTCAAGGATTTGTCTTGGGCGAACGGGCGCTCGGGTGAGGTGCTTGCGTGCCAACGGAGTGGGGGCAACGAACGATCCGGCTACTTCAAAACCGCCCAAATCCCCAGCTCATCGGGCGTTATTTGCCCTATTTTACGATGACGGACGGAGTCATCGGATCCAAGGACGACCGAAAAAGGCAGTCCACCTGCCAGATTGCCCAGAGACCTGCTGATTTCTATGCCAGGCAGTCCGGCTAGCGCGATTGGAAAAGTGACCGGTGTTTGTTCCAGAAAGCGCTGGACAGGATCGGATTTGTCAATCGCTAAACCGAGAACCTGCCAGCCTTTGGCTGAATTTGCTTCATGAAAGCGGCTTAATAAGGGAAGTTCTTCCACACAAGGTGGGCACCAGGTAGCCCAGAAATTTAGCAGCAAGGGCTTGCCGCGCAGCGTGCGCATACGCAGTGAAGTGCCATCCGGTGTCGGGAAGTCGAGCATCCAAAAATCGGGATTAATGGTTTCGCTGCGCTTGTCAGGGTGGTTGGCGCGCCACCAAGCCAGGCCAGTGCCCCCCAGAACGGCAGCCCCGGCGAGTGCGCTGCCGAGCCAGCGCCGACGGTGCCAGACGGACGCCGGCGTTGGAACGTGCGAGGGAATTGAATCTGTCATGTGGCCTGATCATGCAGCAAACGGGCAAGGGCTGCCAGGTCGCCGCGCGGTGAGCGCCCTTTGGCATCTGGTCGCAGCGCACCGCGCACGTCATCATGGTCGTATATCAATAGGTGAATCGCCGCCATGTTGTTCAACTCCGGGCACAAGACATTCAGGCTCAGCGCCTCAACCGGGGCTCCATGTAAACCGGTAATGGTGCGCGCGACGTACTGTGCCCCATGATCAATCAATGCGATCTCAGCCGATTTGCAGTCATCACAGAACAATTGAATGTAAATATCAGATCGTCGCGTTGCGCTGCCATGCCACACAGCCCCGCCGAGATGCGGGCGGAACGCCGCCAAGCGCTGCATCCAGATCCAGGCAAGTCGGCGCAAGGCCAGTAACTCGCCGGGTTGCGTCTCGGCACAAAAGAGCGTGATGTACTCGATGACGGCATCCTCAATGGCGTCGTTGTCCGGCAGGGCTGTGCGTCCAGGCAATCCCATCTGTTTTACGGCGCGGCGCTTGGCCGGCCCGTATTCCATGCCTTCCTCGACCACGATGCGGGCTGTAACGGCCGCGATTTCCAATTTCAATGTGTTCATCGACACTATTTTGCCCGCCAATGGATACCCATATGCCAGCCTAGAATCCCGGCATGCACATTCATATTCTTGGCATTTGCGGCACCTTCATGGGTGGCTTGGCCGCGCTCGCCCGCGAAGCCGGTCACAAGGTCACAGGTTGCGATAGCAGCGTTTACCCGCCCATGAGCGAGCAGTTGCGTGCCCTCGGCATCGAATTGATCGAAGGCTTTGGCGCCGACCAGCTGATGCTCGCACCCGATATATTTGTAGTGGGCAATGTTGTCAGTCGAGCGCGGCTGCCCGATGGCAGCCCGAAATTTCCATTGATCGAAGCGATCATGGACGCCGGTCTGCCTTACACGAGTGGCCCGCAATGGCTGGCCGAGCATGTGCTGCAGGGGCGGCACGTGATTGCGGTTGCCGGTACCCATGGCAAGACCACAACCACCGCCATGGTGGCTTGGATACTGGAGTGTGCGGGCCTTCAGCCCGGCTTTCTGATTGGTGGCGTGCCGCAGAATTTTGGTGTCTCGGCGCGTCTGGGTGGGCAATCGGCCTTTGTGATTGAGGCGGACGAATATGACACCGCATTTTTCGACAAGCGCAGCAAGTTCGTGCACTACCGCCCGCGCACGGCCATTCTGAACAATCTTGAGTTTGATCATGCCGACATCTTTGACGATTTGGTGGCCATCGAACGCCAGTTTCATCACTTGATCCGCACGGTGCCGGGCAGCGGAGCGCATGGCTCAGGGCGCGTGATTGTCAACGGTCTGGAGGAAAGCCTGGCGCGCGTGCTGCATGCGGGTTGCTGGAGCGAGGTACGCAGCTTCGGCGCCGCAGTCAGTGACTTCACGGCCGTTGGCGAGCCCGACAGTTTCGATGTGCTGTACCAGGGTCGCCCGGTTGCGCAGGTAGTGTGGCAACTCAGTGGTGTGCACAACCAACTCAACGCACTGGCGGCCATTGCCAGCGCCGAGCATGTCGGGGTATCACCTGAACAGGCCGGACGCGCCTTGAGTAGCTTCGAGAATGTGAAACGGCGCATGGAAGTGCGGGGCTGCGTGCCTGCTCTGGCTGGCAGCATCACGGTTTATGACGACTTTGCCCATCACCCGACCGCTATCCGCACCACAGTTGATGGATTGCGCCGCAAGGTCGGGCCGCGCGAGCGCATTCTAGCGGTCTTCGAGCCGCGTTCCAACACCATGAAACTCGGCACCATGAAGGCGCAATTGCCCTGGAGTCTGGAAAGTGCGGATCTCGCGTTTTGCCACGGTGGCGCGCTGGGTTGGGATGCCCAGGCAGCGCTGGCCAGCATGGGCGACAAGGCCCTGGTTGCCGACAGCATTGATGGCTTGGTCGCGCAAGTCGTGGCGCGCGCCCGTGGTGGTGACCACATCCTGTGCATGAGCAACGGCAGCTTTGGTGGTATTCACCTGAAGCTGCTGCAGACGTTGCGGGCCAAATAGCACTTGGCGCAAGACCCGCAGCGTTTCTGACTGCGCCTCACGCTTTTGCAGCGCGGCGGGCGCGGCGTGTCGCCACGGCGGCCGACAAGACTTCAAGTGAGCGCAGGGAGTCATCCCAGCCCAGGCAGGCATCGGTAATGCTTTTACCGTATTCCAATTGATTTGCCCTATCCTTGCCCGGCGTGAATTTCTGGGCGCCGGCCTGCAGGTGGCTTTCCACCATGACGCCGAACACGCTGCTGGAGCCGGTGGCCAGTTGCGCTGCAATGTCGCGCGCTACATCAAGCTGCTTCTCGTGCTGCTTGCTGCTGTTGGCATGACTGCAGTCCACCATCAGCGTCTCTGGCAACTTGGCCGCGCGCAGATCCTTGCACGCAGCGTTCACGCTGGCAGCGTCGTAGTTCGGGGCCTTGCCACCGCGCAGGATGACGTGGCAATCCGGGTTGCCGTTGGTCTGCACGATTGCCACCTGGCCATTCTTGTGTACCGATAAAAAGTGGTGGCCACCGGCTGCGGCCTGAATCGCATCGGTGGCAATCTTGATGTTGCCGTCGGTGCCATTCTTGAAGCCGATTGGCGCCGACAGGCCAGACGCCAGTTCGCGGTGCACCTGGCTTTCGGTCGTGCGCGCGCCAATCGCGCCCCAGGAGATCAGGTCCCCCAGGTACTGCGGAGAAATGACGTCCAGGAACTCGCTGCCCGCTGGCAAGCCGAGGCGGTTGATCTCGATCAGTAACTGGCGTGCCATGCGCAGGCCTTCGTCGATACAGAAGGTCTCATCCAGATAGGGGTCGTTGATCAAACCCTTCCAGCCCACCGTGGTGCGCGGTTTCTCGAAGTAAACGCGCATCACGATTTCAAGCGTGCCGGCAAATTTATCGCGCTGCGCCTTGAGCCGCTGCGCGTAGTCCAGTGCCGCCGCTGGATCATGAATGGAGCACGGCCCAATCACCACCAGCAGGCGATCATCCTTGCCCGTCATGATGTCGTGGATATGCCGACGCGTTGTGCTGATCAAGTTCTCGACTGGCGTACCCTTGATCGGGAAGAAACGGATCAAATGTTCTGGAGGCGGCAACACGGTGATGTCCTTGATGCGTTGGTCGTCGGTCTGACCGCTGCGGTCAGTCAGAGGGGTGGCAACAGGACTCGCATACCAGGGATCAATCCCTGCGGCAGTGGCTTTGGCGTTCATGATGAGGCTCCTAGTTCAATCGATCAAAAGTAAGACAGCAATAAAAAAACCGCCGGGGTGCGGCGGTTTTTGGAAGATCAGGACGTTTTCTTTGCGTACGTTCAGAACTCTCTACCGCCACAGGCGCTTGAGAACCAAAAATAGCTAAAGTAAAAACAGGCCGACTTCATGAGTCCGAATGTAGCACAGTCGCAAACCCTCATGCCGTGCCCCCAACCGTCAGGCCGTCGATGCGCAGAGTCGGCTGACCAACACCAACCGGCACGCTCTGGCCTTCCTTGCCGCAGGTGCCGACGCCGCTGTCGAGCTTCATGTCGTTGCCGATCATGCTGACGCGGGTCAGCGCGTCCGGGCCGTTACCCACAATGGTAGCGCCCTTGATCGGGTACAGAATCTTGCCGTTCTCGACCCAGAACGCCTCGCTCGCCGAGAACACGAATTTGCCGGACGTGATATCGACCTGGCCGCCACCGAAGTTGGTGGCGTACAGACCCTTCTTGATGCTTGCTACAATTTCTTCGGGTGTCTTGTCGCCGGCGAGCATGTAGGTATTGGTCATGCGTGGCAGCGGAATCGAGGCATAGCTTTCGCGGCGACCGTTGCCGGTCGGCGCCACACCCATCAGGCGCGCGTTCATGGCGTCTTGAATGTAGCCCTTCAGGATGCCGTCTTCAATCAGCACATTGCGCTGGCTGGTGTTGCCTTCGTCGTCCACGTTGAGCGAACCGCGTCGTTGCGCCAGTGTGCCGTCATCGAGCACCGTGACCCCTTTGGCGGCAACACGTTGACCAACGCGTCCGGAAAATGCGCTCGAACCCTTGCGGTTGAAGTCGCCTTCCAGTCCGTGACCAATCGCTTCGTGCAAAAGGATGCCAGGCCAGCCGGGGCCGAGCACCACGGTCATTTCTCCCGCTGGTGCCGGGCGTGCTTCCAGATTGGTAAGCGCCGCCTTGACCGCTTCGTTGACGTACTGTGTGATGATGGCATCGTCAAAATAGGCCAGACCGAAGCGGCCGCCACCGCCTGCGGAGCCCACTTCGCGCCGGCCTTTCTGTTCCGCGATCACCGTCACCGACAGGCGCACCAGCGGACGCACATCGGCGGCGATCGTGCCATCGGCGCGCGCCACCAGCACCACATCGTATTCACTGGCCAGTCCTGCCATAACCTGCGCCACGCGCGGGTCTTTGGCGCGGGCTTGTTGTTCCACTTTTTCCAGCAATTTGACTTTGGCCGTGCTGTCAAGCGTGGCAATCGGGTCGAGCCCGCCATACAGGGAACGTGAAGCGGCGATCTTTTTGGCCGCAACCTTGGCGCGACCGGTCTGCGCCGACGTTGAAATCGAGCGCACGGTGTGCGCTGCATCGAGCAGCGAGGTTTCTGAAATGTCGTCCGAGTAGGCAAACGCGGTTTTTTCGCCGCTGACTGCGCGCACGCCCATGCCCTGGTCGATGCTGAAGGAGCCGGTCTTGACGATGCCTTCTTCCAGGCTCCAGCCTTCCGAGCGGGTGTATTGGAAATACAGATCGGCCTCGTCCATCCGGTTTGCCCTGATTTCTCTCAGCGCGCGCCCCAGGTGGGTTTCATCCAGGCCAAAGGGCGTGAGCAGCAGGGACTTGGCAATGGCCAAGCGTTCGAGGGTGGGTTCGCGGGAGATCATGTTTTGATTCTAGTCAGTTGCCTTTGACATAGCCGGCGCGTGGTCGGAAATGTGTAGCCGCGATGGCACGGGCGTTGTGCGTGGCAAGGGTTTCAGGATTGCACCAGCCGCTTGGACTTGGCGATCGACATCAAAATGCCCAAGCCCATGCCGAGCGTGACCATGGCAGTACCGCCGTAGCTGATGAAGGGCAGTGGCACGCCCACCACCGGCAAAATGCCGCTGACCATGCCCATGTTGACGAAGGCGTAGGTGAAAAAAATCAGCGTGATGCTTCCAGCCAGCAGCCTGGAGAACAGCGTTGGCGCTTCCACCGCGATCACCAGGCCGCGCAGGATCAGGAAACCAAAACCGACGAGCAGCAACAGGTTGCCAAAGAGTCCGAATTCTTCTGAGAATGCTGCGAATATGAAGTCGGTCGTGTGTTCCGGAATGAACTCCAGATGGGTCTGCGTTCCCTGCATGAAGCCCTTGCCCCAGAAACCGCCCGAGCCGATAGCGATCATGCCCTGGATGATGTGAAAACCCTTGCCCAGCGGGTCGCGCGAGGGGTCGAGCAGGGTACAGATGCGCTGCTGCTGGTAGTCGTGCAGTACTGGCCAGCGCATGCCGTCGGCGCATAACTGCGGCTCGAACCCAACAATCAGGGCCACGCCCAGCACGCCAAGCAGCACCGGTGGCACGATCCACTTCCACGACAGGCCGGCAAAGAAGATGACCGACAGGCCTGCCGAGAGCACGAGCACCGCTGTGCCCAGGTCTGGTTGACGCACGATCAGGCCGATGGGCAGCGCCAGCAAGAGCGCGGCCACCGCGAAGTCAAGCGGGCGCAATTGGCCTTCGCGTTTCTGGAACCACCAAGCCAGCGTCAGTGGCACGGCGATCTTGAGGATCTCGCTGGGTTGGATGGTCACGCCGACATTGAGCCAGCGCCGCGCGCCCTTCTTGGTGACGCCAAAGATCGCCACTGCAATCAGCAGGGTTACGCCGGCCACGTACAGTGGCAGCGCCAGTGCCATCAGCCGCTGCGGTGGAATCTGCGCCACGACGAACAAAATAACGCCTGCCAGCAGCATGTTGCGGCCATGGTCCTCGAAACGGGTGCCCTGGTCATAGCCGGACGAATACATGGTCAGCAGACCGGCGCAGGCCAGCACGAAGATGCCAAAGGCCAGCGGGCCGTCAAAACCGCGAAACCAGGGGGTGATGTGCTGCCAAAGGGAGGGACGCTTGAATACGACTGCCATCGCCGGATTATCCCTTCTGGCGCTCCTCTATGATGTGCCGATGCCTATTCCAGCACCCACCACCCATTTGCTCTACCTGCATGGTTTCCGTTCCTCGCCGCAATCGGTCAAGGCGCGCCTGATGGCCGAGCAGGTGCGCCGCGAACACCCTGGTCTGATCTGGTGGTGCCCGCAGTTGCCACCTTCGCCACGTGCAGCCATGGACTTGGTGCTGCTGGGTCTTGCCGACTGGCCGCACGCGAGCATGGCCGTGATCGGCTCGTCGCTGGGCGGGTTTTACGCGACCTGGGTCGCCGAGCAAACTGGTTGCAAAGCTGTACTGCTCAATCCGGCGGTCAATCCGGCGCGCGACCTAGCGAACTATATTGGCGAGCAAACCAGCTGGCATGATCCGGCAGAGCGTTTCTTCTTTCGCAGCGAGTTTGTGCAGGAACTTCGCGATCTGAGTTTGCCAAACTTGACTCAGCTTGACCGCTACCTGGCGGTCATCGCCAAGGGCGACGAGTTGCTTGATTGGCGTGAGATGCATGCCCGTTATGTTGGTGCTCAGTTCCATCTGCTCGAAGGCAGTGACCACGGTTTGACCGATTTCGAACAACATTTGCCCGTGATCATGGCGTTCCTTGATCTGGATCCTTGAGGCCCGGAGACTGCCTTGATTGGTCAACTGGAAAGCCTCAACGCACATGAAAAAGCCCCCGACCAGATGGCCGGGGGCTTTTGGCAGTTGACTTGAAAGCTCAGGCGGCGCGGTAAGCCTTGTAGCCGGCCCGCAGGATCAAGGCAATGCCGACGAAGGGCAGCGTGACAGCGTAAACCAGACCGATGAACGGAGCGGCGATCAAGAGGGCGACATCCTTGACGGCAAGCAGCGCCCGATAAGCGGCTGGTGCTTGAACGAGTGCCTTGCCAGCGATCCAAG
>CAIXNB010000046.1 GCA_903920695.1 uncultured beta proteobacterium | reverse complement strand
TCAAAGCACGCGAGAACGAGAGCCAGTTGCGCCATGCCGGCATACCGGCCCTGAAAGACAGCCCGCTGCTGACCACCGCCATCTTTGGTCTGGGTGGCCACGACCTGCAGCCGCGCCACCTGATCGCTGCGTTCAAGAATATGGAAGACGGCAAGCTGGTGCCGTTGATCTACCTCGGCTCGCAGTTCTTCTCCGATACGGCAACACCGCGCGTCGCCGAAATGCTGCAGCGCCTGAAGGCGGCCTATCCCGAGACCGAGCCGATGGCCTTGCAGACGCAGCCCAATCCGAAGCTGTTGCCCGATGCGGGCTTCCGCGTGCGCTTTCACTCCATTGGTGGCTACGGCACGATTGCCTCGGGCAAACTGCTGACCGACATCCTGGCCGGCGTGCTCAGTATGCACTCCAAGTCGGCACCGAAATATGGTTCGGAGAAGAGCGGTGCGCCGACCAATTACTACATCACGCTGAGCCCGGAGGCGGTCAAGATCACCAACGCCGAGTTGGAGGACGTTGAGGTTGTGGTCGCGCCCGATCACAAGGTCTTCAGCCACACCAACCCGCTGCTCGGGCTGGTGGCAGGCGGCACTTTCATCCTGCAGTCGAGCGCCAGCGCCGAGGAGGTCTGGCAGGAATTGCCGGCCAAGGCACGTCAGGCGATTCGCGCGCAGAAAATCCGCTTCCTGATCATCGACGCGTTTGCCGTAGCCAAGAAGCATGCGCCGACGCCCGAGTTGGCCACGCGCATGATGGGCATTGCCTTCATCGGTGCTGTCGCCGGGCACGTGCCCCAGGTTTCAGCCGGCGCTACTGAAGAAGCGATTCTGGAAAAAGTCCGTCAGCAGATCGCCAAGAAGTTCGGCGGCAAGGGCGGTGCTGTGACCGATGGCAATATGGCCGTGATCCGCGAAGGCATTGAGGCAACGCAAAAGGTTGATTACGAGTCTTCGGCTTTTGTCCTGATGGACGCGAAGCCGGCGCCGATCCAGATCTACAGCGCATCGCTGTCGGCGGCGCAGTGCCAGAGCGCTGGTCCGTCGGGTTGCGCCGGCATGTTCGATGCGCAGTACTACGACGACATGGTCTTGAAGCCGTTCCGTGAAGGCAGCATAGGCGAGGCGCCGGTCCTTCCCGGCACGGGGTTGTTCATGCCGGCCGGCAGTGCCGGCGCCAAGGACAAGGGGCTGTTCCGTCGCACCGTGCCCGAGTTCAAGGCCGACCTGTGCACCGGTTGCATGGAGTGCGCGCTGGTTTGCCCGGACGCTGCGATTCCAAACGTGGTGCACGAAATCCACGAACTGCTGCTCGGCGGCATCAAGCAGCTCGACATCACGCCGGCGCAGGCCGAGGCCATGCGCGCCCAGGTCTATGGACTGGCTGAGGCCGTGCGCGAGGACTATCGCCAGAGTAAGGAAGCGCGGCCCTTCCATGAACTGGTTGCTGCCGCAGCAAGTCATCTGGAGACTGATAACGTCACGCTGCTGCGCCATTTCAACAAGCTGATTGAAGTTCTGGCCATGTATCCGGTGGCGCGCACGCGCCCCTTCTTCGATGCGATGGAAAAGAGCAGGGCCGGCAGCGGCGGACTGTTTGCCGCAAACGTTGATCCCTGGAAGTGCACCGGCTGCCTGGAGTGCATCGAGGTTTGCGGCCCTGGTGCGCTGGCGGCGCGTGAGCAGGACGCGGCCGTTCTGCAGACGCTGCAACAGCGATTCGATTTCATGGGCAAGCTGCCCAACACGCCGGCGCGCTTTGTCGATGACGCGATCAAACCCGAGGGTGAGGTCAAGCGCCTGCTGCTGGATCGTTCCAATTACTACTCGACCACCGGTGGTCACGGTGCCTGCCGTGGTTGCGGCGAGGTCACGGCGATTCGCTTGGTCATGGCGACCAATCACGCCATCACATCCAAGCGCCAGCACGACCATGTACGCGAGCTTGAAAAACTGATTGCCGACCTGCAAGCCAAGCAGGCTGCACTGTCGGCAGATGCCCAACGCCAGCAGCGCATTGGCGCGCTCATCAGCACGCTGGAAAAGCGGCTCTACCTGTTCGAGAGCGGCCCCAGCGGCAACGGCCCGGCCGGTGCCGTGGTTGCCAACTCCACCGGCTGCAGCAGCGTTTACGCCTCCACCTTCCCCTACAACTGCTACAACGATCCCTGGGTCAACAGCTTGTTCCAGGACGCGCAGCCGTTGGCCAAGGGCATTTTCGAAGGCATCGCTGCGCAAACCGTTGCCGATGTGCGCGCACAGCGCCTGGCGCGGCTGGAACTGGCCGACGCCTACGATGCCAGCGCGCACGACCCGGAACTGCGCATGCTGTCCTGGGAGCAGTTCAGTGTGGCTGAATTGGGCCTGATGCCAACCGTGATCACGGTCGGCGGCGACGGTGCTACCTACGACATCGGCTTTGGCGCGCTCTCGCGCATTCTGATGAGCGGCACGCCGCTCAAGGTTCTGGTGCTCAACACCGGGTCCTACTCCAATACCGGTGGCCAAGCCTCGACCTCCAGCTTCATCGGGCAGGACTCGGACCTGGCGCGCATTGGCAGCGAGGCCAGCGGCAAGCACGAGTCGCGCAAGGAGCTCGGCCTGATTGCCGCCTTCCATTCCAATGTCTTTGTCTGTGCCACGAGCACCTCGCTGCAGGGGCACTTCCTGAAGAACACCATGGAGTGCCTGAGCTATACCGACGGCCCGGCGCTGCTCGACGTCTACACGCCGTGCCAGGGCGAGCACGGCATTGGTGATGCAGCGTCCTCCGAGCGCTCGCGTCTGGCGGTGCACAGTCGCATGAACCCGGTCTTTGTGCACGACCCGCGTCGCGGCACCAATTTGCACGACTGGTTCTCGCTCGAAGGCAACCCGGATATCGAGAAGACCTGGGCCAGCAGCACGCTCGAATACGTCGACGATGCGGGCGCGCTCAAGCTGCTCAGCACGGCGTTGACGCCGGCGCACTTTGCACTCGGTGAAATCCGCTTCAAAAAGCAGTTCCACAAGCTGCCAGCTGACGATGTCAACGCACTGCCGGTGGAAGACTTTGTTGAATTACCCAAAGCCGAGCGTGCCGGCAGGACCGCCTTCATCTGGTCCACCGATGCCAAGAAGCGCCTGCAGAAGATCGCGGTCGGCGATGCCATCGTCGCGCTGGTTGAGGAACGGCGCAAATACTGGCACCTGCTGCAGTACCTCGATGGCCAGCACGTTGCCAAGCTCGACGAAGACCATCGCCTGGGCATGGAGACACTGCAGGCGCAGTACCGTGATTCGGTCACGCAACGCGACTCCTCGCTCGATTCTTTTGCCCGTGCCATGTCCGAACTTGCGGCATCGAGCAAGGCGCCGGTTGGCGCGGCGCGCGTCATCCCGATTACGGCAGTCGCCGGCAGTCCGGCCGCAGCAGTCGGTGCGGCGGTAGCCGAAGCCGATGCGCTGGTGACTTATGACGTGGCCGATCAGGTCAAGTGCACGGACTGCAAGACTTGCTACCAGGATCTGCCCGAGTTGTTCGAGAAAACGCGCATCGTCGTTGATGGTGTGTCGCGCGATGTGGCGCAGATGATTCCGGGTGCGCTTGACAAGGTGAAGGTCACGCCCGAGCTCAAGGCCCGCATCAAACGGGTATCGGCCAACTGCGACGCGGAGATCATTCGATGAGCAGCGATAACCTGGCCGCCGCTGGCGGCGACGAACTCAACCGGTATCTGAGCGCCAGCAGCACGCTGGAGGCGACGCGCTCGCAACTCGAAGCGCTGGAACAGACCGAAGCCGTCGAGACCTTTCATAGCCAACTGGCGCTGTTGCGCCGACGCCTGCTCAATGAGCCGCAGGCCTTTCGCGACATGTTTATTGCCGACGGCAGCAATGCCATGGTGTGGGAGTTCAAGCAGGACGAGCTCAGCGCCGAGTTCACGCGCACCTTCTGGGGCCTGCTGCTGCGCGACGACGACACCAGCAAGGTGCTGATGCGCTTTATCTGGAACGTGCCGCTCGGGCTCAAGCGCAAATTTGTGCGCGCCATCGACAGGCACTTGTCGGAGCGCTACCCGATGTTCAAGGGCCTCTCGCAAGGCTGGCCGGCCGAGAACGCGATCCCGCCGTATATGCGTGACGCGGTGGAACGCTCCAAGGACTTTGGCTTGGTCAATCAGGGCTACCTCGGCTACATGAGCCTGGGCTACAACGCGCGCGAAGTCGAGATGTTTGTCTGGCTTGAAGCGCTGCGTGACAAGCAGTGCGAAGACAAGCCCTGCGAGATCGGTGTGCACGTCGCCGGCAAGTTCGAACCCAAGGGCGGCTGCCCGGTCAAGATCCATATTCCGGAAATGCTGGAACTGCTGGGCACCGGGCGCTTCCGCGAAGCCATGGAGCTGATCGAGAACTGCAACCCGCTGCCCAATGTGACGGGGCGCGTCTGCCCGCAGGAGTTGCAATGCCAGGGCGTTTGCACGCACCAGAAGCAGCCGATCGAGATCGGTCAGATCGAGTGGTATCTGCCGCAGCGCGAGAAGATCGTCAACGCCGATGGGATCGCCGCGCGCTTTGCCAATCTGCCCGACCCCTGGACCAAGGCTGACAAGCCACCGGTGGCGGTCGTGGGCTCAGGACCGGCCGGTCTGATCAACGCCTACCTGCTGGCCTCCGAGGGCTTCCCGGTCACGGTGTTCGAGGCCTTTCACGCCCTGGGTGGTGTGCTGCGCTACGGCATCCCCGAGTTCCGCCTGCCCAATGAACTGATCGACGACGTGGTCGGCAAGATCCGACTGCTCGGCGGCAAGTTCGTGGCCAACTTTGTCGTCGGCAAGACCGCCACGATCGAGGACCTGAAAAAGGCTGGCTTCTGGAAGGTGTTCATCGGCACCGGCGCTGGCCTGCCGCGCTTCATGAACGTGGCTGGCGAGCACCTGCTCAACGTCATGTCGGCCAACGAGTTTCTGACGCGCGTGAACCTGATGCAGGGCCTGCACCAGGACTATGAAACACCGCTGCCTGAAACCCGTGGCAAGCGCGTCATCGTCATCGGCGGTGGCAACACCGCGATGGATGCGGCGCGCACGGCACGTCGTTTGGGCGGTCTGGTCACCATCGTCTACCGGCGCACGCAGTCTGAGATGCCGGTGCGCGTCGAAGAACTGCACCACGCGCTTGAAGAAGGCATTGAACTCAAAGAGTTGCGCGCACCCAATGAGTTCGTCGGCGACGACAAGACGCACTTCGTGACGCATGCCAAGCTCGACGTGATCGCGCTCGGTGAGCCCGATGCCAGCGGCCGGCGCAGCCCGGTCAGCACCGGCCAGGTTGAAGACATGGAGGTGGACCTCGTCATCATGGCGCTGGGCAACACGCCCAACCCCATCATCCGCGAATCGGAGCCGAGCCTGAAGACCACCAAGTGGGGCACCATCGACGTCGGTGACGGCTCGCAGCAGACCTCGCTCGAAGGGGTCTATTCGGGTGGCGATGCCACGCGCGGGGGCTCCACAGCGATCCGCGCCGCCGGTGACGGCCAGGCCGCAGCACGCGAGATCGTGGGCGACATTAATCTCACTGCGGACGAGATTTCCACCATGGTCAGAGCGGCCCGCTACTACACCGGCCTGGGCGCCGCGCCACAGACGATTCTGGAAAAGATCGAACTGGCCGACGGCATCGTCGAATTCATCGTGCACTCGCCGCTGGTGGCCAAGGCCGCGCAGGCCGGGCAGTTTGTGCGCGTCCTGCCCTGGGAAAAGGGCGAGCTGATTCCGCTGACGCTGGCCGACTGGGATGCGAAGAAGGGCACGATCTGCCTCGTGGTGCAAGCCATGGGCAGCAGCAGCATCGCCATCAACAAAATGAATGTCGGCGACGCGTTCACCGGCATCGCCGGGCCGCTTGGTCTACCCAGCGCCTTGCACCGCTACGAGGGGCAGCAGACGGTGGTGTTCACGGCTGGCGGCCTGGGTCTGCCGCCGGTGTATCCGATCATGCGCGCCCATCTGCAACTGGGCAACCATGTGACGCTGATCGCGGGCTTCCGCAATTCCGGTCTGCTGTTCTGGGTCAAGGACGGCGAACGCGTGGCGGCACTGAAGGCCGAGTTCGGCGATCAGCTTGACGTCATTTACACCAGCAACGACGGTAGCTTCGGTGTCAAAGGTTTTGTCACGACGCCGCTCGAAGCCATGCTGCTGGACAACATGACGAGCAAAGGCCGCAAGATCGCGGAAGTCGTCACCATCGGCCCGCCGCTGATGATGCGCGCGGTCAGCGACCTGACCAAGCCGTTCGGCGTCAAGACCGTGGCGAGTCTGAATTCCATCATGGTGGACGCCACGGGCATGTGCGGCGCCTGCATGGTGCCGGTGACGATCGCTGGCAAGATGGTGCGCAAGCACGCCTGCGTCGACGGCCCCGAGCTCGACAGCCACATCATCGACTGGGACAAGTTCCTGCCGCGCTTCAACCAGTTCAAGTCACAAGAGCAGGACAGCCGGGTGTTGCACGGGTTTGCGTGAGGGGGCGCGGGCAGCACCTGCTCCGTAAGTGCACTAATTCGGCTGCATCGCCGACAGGCTGGAGACCGGGCGGCGCAGCGTCGGGTCGAACGGGTTGATCTTCGGGCTGATCAACTGTGCTTCGCGCTTGAGCAATTCCACCACGGTGGGCAGCCGCTCCGGGTTCAGGCGTGCCGATATCGTGCCGACGCTCAATGCGGCAAGGGCGCGGCCGTCGCGGTCGCAGATCGGCACCGCAACACCTGACATGCCTTCGAGCAGGCCGGTATTGCGTGCGGCGTAACCGAGTTCGCGCACGCGTGTGATCTCGGTGCGCAGGTAGACCTCGTCAAAGACGCCGAGTTCACGCACCCGTGGCAGGTTGAATCGGATTACTTCTTCGCGCTCGGCCTCGGGCAAAAACGCCAGGATCGCCAGGCTGCCCTGGCCAATCCCGAGTGCGACGCGACCGCCGATGTCGCCGGTAAATGATCGAATCGGAAACGGCCCCTCGCTGCGGTCCAGGCAGACCGCGTCAAAGCCGCTGCGCGCGAGCAGGAACAAGGTGTCACCGAGGCTGGCGCACAGGCGCAACAGGGTTGGGCGACAGAGTTCCCGCAGGTTGGCAGGGTTGCCGGCGCGGGCCGCCAACACAAAGAAATCAATGCTCAGCCGGTAGTGTTTGCTGCGTTCGTCCTGTTCCACCACGCCCTGCTTGATCAGGGCTTGCAGGGTGCGGTGCACGGTGGCCTGTGTCAGTCCGACAGCCTGCGCAATCTGGGTCACGCGCGCGCCCTGGGTTTTCGAGTCGGCCAGCAAGCGGATGATGGCGAAGGCGCGTTCCAGTGCGCCGACACCGGGGCTTGGTGTTTTTATTGTGTCGTCGGATGAAATCATTTCTTGATTGTCTTACAAAATATTCTGTTGATCGGAATAATTTACATATTCATGTCGTTTGATGGAATACCCTGTTGACGCCTGAACCGCTTTCAAAGATTATTTGCCTTGATTCTTCCTGCAGAGCTGCGCTGAGCGGCCCTGTTGGCAAGGCAAAGAAAAGGAGTGGTGGATGTCTTTTTTGACGCTTTCGGATGTATCCAAGCTATATGGCGCGAACTGTGTCGTGTCCCATATGAGTCTGAGCGTCGCCAAGGGCGAATTTGTTTCCTTGCTGGGTCCGTCGGGCTGCGGCAAGACCACAACGCTGCAGATGATTGCCGGCTTCACCGAGGTCAGCAGTGGGCGCATCCTGCTTGACGGTCGTGACATCACCGATACCAAACCGAACTCGCGTGGCCTGGGCATCGTATTTCAGAGCTACGCGCTGTTTCCGCACATGATTGTGTTCGATAACATCAGCTTTGGCCTGGAGATGCGCCGTGTTTCCCGCACCGAGCGGCTGGAGCGCGTCAACCGGGCGCTGGCCCTGGTCCATTTGGAGGAGCTCGCCGCGCGTTATCCGCGCGAGTTGTCGGGCGGCCAGCGTCAGCGCGTGGCCCTGGCACGGGCCCTGGTGATCGAGCCGGCCGTGCTGCTGCTCGATGAACCGCTGTCCAATCTGGATGCCAAGTTGCGCGAGGAGATGCAGTTCGAGTTGCGCCAGATCCAGCGCAAGGTCGGCACCACCACCATCATGGTCACACATGATCAGACCGAGGCCATGTCGATCAGCGACCGCGTGGTTGTGATGCAGGCCGGGCGCGTGACTCAGATCGACGCGCCGTTCAAGTTATACGAGCAGCCGCAGACGCGCTTTATCTCAACTTTTGTCGGCAAGGCCAATTTGCTGGCGGGTCGGGTTGCTCTTGCCGGCGCGCGCGCACGGATTGATCTGGGCGCGCTGTCGGTGGAGCTTGACGGCGTCGGGCTGAGTCAGGGTGCCGAGGTGGTGCTGAGTCTGCGGCCCGAAAAAATCAGCTTTGTGCCGGCCGGTCAGGGTCAGCTTGATGGGGTGGTCACGGCGCGCTTCTTTCTCGGCAGCCAGTGGCTTTATCACCTCGCGACGCCGCTGGGTCAATTGCAGGTGGCTTGCCCGAACGGCGACGTGCTGCCGCCCGAGGAACAGAGCCGGACCGGTCTGGCCTGGGACGTCAATTCCCTGCGCCTGCTGTCATGAAGCTGAGCCGGTTCACCACACCCTGGGCGCTGTCGGCACCGGCGATGCTGTTGTTTGGCTGTCTGCTGCTGGTGCCGTTGGGCCTGACGGCGGTGCTGTCATTCAACGTGTTTGACTACACGACTGGCGTCAAGAACGAATTCACGCTGGCGCATTACCTTGCCGTGCTCGGCGACGAGTACTACTACGGCATCTTCTGGCGCACCTTCTGGGTCTCGGGGCTGACCACGCTCATTTGCCTGATCATCGGTGCGCCCGAGGCCTATGTGCTCAGCCGCATGGGCAATCCCTGGCGCTCGATCTTCTTGCTCGTGGTGCTGGCGCCGCTGCTGGTGTCGGTGGTGGTGCGCGCTTTTGGCTGGAGCATGTTGCTTGGCCCGCAGGGCGTCGTCAACCATGCGCTGCAGGCGCTGGGACTGGGGTGGGTGCGCATTTTGTACACCGAGTGGGCTGTGGTGATTGCCCTGGTGCACGTGATGTTGCCCTTCATGGTGATTCCGGTCTGGACCTCGCTGCAAAAGGTCGATGCCGGTGTCGAGAATGCTGCGCTGTCGCTCTCGGCCTCGCACTTCACGACGCTGCGCCGCATCGTGCTGCCGCAGGTGCTGCCAGGTATTCTGTCGGGCAGTCTGATCGTTTTCGGCCTCAGCGCCAGCGCCTTTGCCATTCCGGGTCTGCTCGGTGGGCGCCGACTCAAGATGGTTGCGACGGTGGTCTACGACGAGTACCTGCATGAGCTCAACTGGCCGCTGGGCGCGGCGCTGGCCTTGATTCTGCTGGTGGCCAATCTGCTGGTGATGCTGAGCTACAACCGCGTGCTGGAAGGCCGCTACAAGAAGTCGCTGGGTTAGGGGCTAGTCATGTCAAAGAACGGACCCCTGGCCCTGCTGTTCAACGCGCTGGTCATCAGCTTCATGCTGGCGCCGCTGCTGATAGTTTGCATCGTCGCTTTCACACCTGCCAACACCTTGACGATACCGACCACCTCGTTCTCGCTGCGCTGGTTCAAGGCGGTGTTCGCGCACCCGGATTTCGTCACCTCGTTTTGGAACAGCCTGTGGCTGGCGCTGTCTTCGGCAACGCTGGCAACTTTGATTGCCATTCCCGCCGGTCTGGCATTGACGCGTTTCAACTTTGCCGGGCGCGAAGCGCTGAACGCGCTGTTTCTGTCGCCGCTGATCATTCCGCATCTGGTGCTCGGTGTGGCCATGCTGCGCTTGTTTTCATTGATCGGGGCCACCGGCAGTTTCTTCTGGCTGGTGCTGGCCCATGTGGTGGTGATCACGCCCTATGTTTTGCGGCTGGTGGTGGCCGCGTCGGTTGGCGCCGATCGCAGCTGCGAGCAGGCCGCGCTCTCACTCGGTGCGAGCGGCGCCACGGTGTTTCGCCGCGTCACCCTGCCCATGATTCTGCCGGGTGTGACGGGTGGCTGGCTGCTCGCCTTCATCAACAGTTTTGACGAGGTGACGATGTCGATCTTTGTCACCTCACCGGCCACCGTGACGCTGCCGGTGCGCATGTACATGTACGCAACCGAGTCGATCGATCCGCTGATGGCAGCAGCCTCGGCCTTGATGGTGGGCTTTACCGCGGCCGTCATGGTGCTGCTGGACCGGCTCTACGGCCTGGACAAGATTTTGGTGGGAGAAAAATGAGCGAATCCGCTGCAAGCCCGGCTCTGTTCCGACGTCTGGTTGAGACCGGGCGTGAGCCCATCAGCTTCACGCTCGATGGTCAGTTGTTGCACGCCCTGCAGGGCGACACGATCATGACGGCGATCCTGACGCAGCAGAGCCAATTGCGCCAGACCGAATTCAGTGCCAGCGCGCGTGCGGGCTTTTGTCTGATGGGCGCGTGCCAGGACTGCTGGATCGATAGCGAGTCCGGTGCGCGTTACCGCAGTTGTTCGACCCTGCTCGTGCCCGGCATGCGCCTGCGCACGCTGGTGGAGAGCGGCGCATGAGCAGCGCCGCGCCAGCCGTCATCGTGGGCGCCGGCCCGGCGGGTATTCGGGCCGCAGAGACGCTGGTGCGCCACGGCCTGCATCCGATCCTGCTCGACGAGGCGAGCGCCTTCGGGGGCCAGATCTACCGCCAGGCGCCGGCCAATTTTCAGCGCAGCGGCAAAGCGCTCTATGGTTTTGAAGCGGGCCGCGCCGCTTCGGTTCACGCCGCCATGCGTGCCATCGAGGACCGTGTCGACTACCACACCGCAACCTTGGTATGGAATGCAGAGGGCGGCCAGCTTGACCTGCTGCAGGGCAGCCGAACTTCGACCCTGGCTTATTCGCAGTTGATCGTTGCCACTGGCGCCACTGATCGTGTGCTGCCGTTCCTGGGCTGGACAACACCGGGTGTTTATAGCCTCGGCGGAGCGCAGGTAGCGCTCAAGTTTCAGGCTTGCAGTGTCGGGGAGAGGGTTGTCTTTGCGGGCACCGGGCCCTTGCTCTACCTGGTGGCCTACCAGTATGCGAAGGCCGGTGCCAAGGTGTTGGCCGTGCTCGACAGTGCGCGTCTGGGCGACCAGATCGCAGCCTTGCCGGCGCTGCTGCGCCAACCGGCGTTGCTGGCCAAAGGCCTGTATTACGTGGCCTGGTTGCGTGCCCACGGCGTGCGCCTGCTTGATGGCGTGCAGCCGTTGCGCGCAGTGGGTCAGACGCGCGTGACGGCGCTGGAGTGGCGCGACGCCGCCGGGCAACACAGCCTGGACTGCGATGCCATTGCTTTCGGCTACGGCCTGCGCTCGGAGACGCAACTGGCCGACATCCTCGGTTGCCGTTTTGGCTTCGACGCGCTACAGCGCGCCTGGCTACCCGAGCGCGACGGCGCCGGGCGCGCCAGCGTGAGTGGTGTTTATCTCGCGGGAGATGGTGCCGGCATTCTGGGTGCTGATGGCGCCGAGTGGGCCGGCGAGTGCGCCGCGCTGGCCTTGCTGGAAGATCGCGGCATTGCCCTTGACCCGCAGGCCCGCGCGCGTGCTGCGCTGCTGGAGAAAAAACTGGCACACCAGCGGCGTTGGCGCGTCGGGCTTGAACGTGCTTTTCCGTTGCCGACTGACTGGGCGGCGCAGGCGCCGGACGATCTGGTGATCTGCCGCTGCGAGGAGATCACTGCCGGTGAATTGCGTGCCACGGTCCGCGCCAGCGGCGTGACTGAAATCAACCGGCTCAAGGCCTTGTCGCGCGTTGGCATGGGACGTTGCCAGGGCCGCATGTGTTCGGCGGCGGCGGCGGAGATTCTGGCGCAATGCACGGCGCAGTCGATTGAGCAGACCGGCCGTCTGCGTGCGCAGGCGCCGATCAAGCCGATTCCGTTCGCGCTGGTCGAACCGAAAGAGTCGGCATGACGCAACATCTGCGCAGCGACGTGGCCATTGTGGGTGGTGGCATTGTGGGTGCTTCGGCAGCGCTGGCGCTGCGCCGCATGGGTTTCTCGGTCACCTTGCTGGAACGCGATTTTTGTGGCTCGCGCTCCAGCGGTGTCAACTACGGTGGCGTGCGCCGTCAGGGGCGTCCGCTGGCACAACTGCCGCTGGCACAGCGTGCGCATGGCATCTGGGCTCGCCTGCCCGAACTGATCGGTGTGAATGGCGAGTACATCCGCAGCGGCCATCTGAAGATTGCGCGCAGTCAGGCGGATCTGGCGTCGCTGGAAGCCTACCGCGAACGCAGCCGGGGCTTCGGCATGGACTTGCAGATACTGGGCGCCGCCACGCTGCGCGAGCGCTATCC
>CAIXNB010000045.1 GCA_903920695.1 uncultured beta proteobacterium | reverse complement strand
CTCGGCGAGTAGATTTTTGAACTGAGAAACGCGCATGCGCAATTCTCCTCTGAAAATCCAAAAAACGCAACAAAATCAATACTTATTGCGAACAGAGCCAGTTTCATACAGCTTTTGACGGTTTGCAGACTACAATCCGCGCCTATGGCCGTCAAACCCACCAGCGAATATTCCGAATCCTCCATCCGTGTGCTCAAGGGGCTTGAGCCCGTCAAGCAGCGCCCCGGTATGTACACCCGCACCGACAGTCCGCTGCACGCGGTGCAGGAAATTCTTGACAACGCCGCCGACGAAGCCTTGGCCGGGCACGGCAAGAAGATCAAGGTCTACCTGCACAGCGATGGCTCGATCAGCGTCGAGGACGACGGGCGCGGCATTCCGTTCGGCCTGCACCCGGAGGAAAACGCCTCGGTGATCGAGCTGGTGTTCACGCGGCTGCACGCCGGTGGCAAGTTTGACAAGGGCAAGGGCGGCGCCTACAGCTTCTCGGGTGGCCTGCACGGCGTCGGCGTCAGTGTGACGAACGCGCTGGCCACCAGGCTGGAAGCCACGAGTTACCGCGAAGGCCAGGTGGCGCGGCTGGTGTTCTCCGGTGGCGATGTGATCGAGCCACTGCAACTGCGCAAGCAGGGCGAGGGCGACCGCAAGTCCGGCACCACGGTGCGCGTCTGGCCCGATGCCAAGTATTTCGAGACGCTGGCGCTGCCAATGGCGCAGATCGCCCATCTGCTGCGCAGCAAGGCGGTGCTGATGCCCGGCGTTACAGTCACCTTCGTCAACGAGAAGAGCAAGGAAACCCAGACCTGGCTCTACAAGGGCGGGCTCAACGATTACCTGATGCAGACCCTGACCGGCGAGCTGGTGATACCGTTGTTCAATGGTGAGGGTTTTGCCGATGCCCAGCACGACAGCTTCGCCGACGGCGAGGGCGCCTCCTGGTGTGTGGCCTTCACCGAAGACGGGCAGCCGGTGCGCGAGAGCTATGTCAACCTGATTCCGACCAGCGCTGGCGGCACGCACGAGAGCGGCTTGCGCGACGGCCTGTTCGCTGCGGTCAAGGCCTTCATCGAGTTTCACGCGCTCGCGCCCAAGGGCGTCAAGCTGCTGCCCGAGGACGTGTTCGCCCGCGCCAGCTACGTGCTCTCGGCCAAGGTGCTCGATCCGCAATTCCAGGGCCAGATCAAGGAGCGCCTGAACTCGCGCGATGCCGTGCGCTTGGTTTCAAGCTATGTGCGCCCGGCACTTGAGCTGTGGCTCAACGAGCACGTCGAGTACGGAAAAAAACTCGCTGAACTGGCGATCAAGGCGGCGCAGTCGCGCCAGAAGGCGGGGCAGAAGGTCGAGAAGCGCAAGGGCTCGGGTGTGGCCGTGCTGCCCGGCAAGCTGACCGATTGCGAAAGCCGCGACCTGGCCTACAACGAAGTTTTTCTGGTCGAGGGCGATTCGGCCGGCGGCAGTGCCAAGATGGGGCGTGACAAGGAGAGCCAGGCCGTGCTGCCGCTGCGCGGCAAGGTGCTCAACACTTGGGAGGTCGAGCGCGACCGCCTCTTTGCCAACACCGAAATTCACGACATCGCGGTGGCCATCGGTGTCGATCCGCACGGCCCGAACGACACGCCGGACCTGAGCGGTCTGCGCTACGGCAAGGTCTGTATTTTGTCGGATGCGGATGTGGACGGCTCGCACATTCAGGTGCTGCTGCTGACGCTGTTCTTCCGCCATTTCCCCAAGCTGATCGAGACCGGCCATGTGTTCGTGGCGCGGCCACCGCTGTTTCGTGTTGACGCGCCAGCGCGCGGCAAGAAGCCGGCTTCCAAGGCCTATGCGCTCGACGAGGGCGAACTCACTGCGATTCTTGACAAGCTGCGCAAGGAAGGCGTGCGCGAGAACGCTTGGAGCATCAGCCGCTTCAAGGGTCTGGGTGAGATGAATGCCGAGCAGTTGTGGGACACCACGCTCAACCCCGATACCCGGCGCCTGTTGCGCATCGAACTCGGCAGCGTCGATTTCGCGCAGACCGAAATCCTGATCACCAAGCTCATGGGCAAAGGCGAAGCCGGCGCGCGCCGTGAACTGATGGAGTTGCATGGCGATTCGGTTGAGGTGGATGTGTGAAGGTTTGTCTTCGTCCGGTGTTTGCTGGTGCTCGCGGCGCAGCGGGGATGGGCGGCCACCTCATGCTGGCGTACCAGAAATCGGCGGCCGCCCATCCCCACTGCACCGCAGTCCGAAGTTGTCATGCCGGACCTGAGGAACCTGCCCCGGACCCCGATCCGGGGGCATCCATGCCTTCAATCTCGACAATGCCACACGCCGCATGGATTGCGGGTCGGAGCCCGCAATGACAACCAGAGCCAGCAATGACGGGCCTCGTTGTGATCACAGCGATACCGCTCCGCAGCGCGACCCAAACGAAGTTGCCGCAACGATGGCAGACACACAGCAAACAAGCCCACTATGACCGACCAACCCATCCTCGACCTCTTCGCACCGCCGCCACCACCACAGGCAACGGAACCGGCGCAAGATGATCCCGACGCGCCCAATCTGGCGACCTACGCGCAACGCGCTTATCTGGAATACGCACTTAGCGTTGTCAAAGGCCGTGCGCTGCCGGATGTTTGCGACGGCCAGAAGCCGGTGCAGCGGCGCATTCTGTACGCGATGTCACGCATGGGTCTGGGCTATGGCGGCTCTAACGGCAACACCGGGGCCAAGCCGGTCAAGTGCGCGCGAGTGGTCGGTGACGTGTTGGGGCGCTTTCACCCGCACGGCGATCAGGCCGCTTATGACGCCTTGGTGCGCATGGCTCAGGATTTCAACCAGCGCTACCCGCTGATCGATGGCCAGGGCAACTTCGGCTCGCGCGATGGCGATGGTGCTGCGGCCATGCGCTACACCGAAGCGCGTCTCGCCAAGATCACCGGCTTGCTGCTCGACGAAATCGATGAGGGCACGGTTGAGTTCACGTCCAATTACGACGGTTCGACTGAGGAGCCGCAGCAACTGCCGGCGCGCCTGCCCTTTGCCCTGCTCAATGGCGCCAGCGGCATTGCCGTCGGTCTGGCCACCGAGATTCCGAGCCACAACCTGCGCGAAGTAGCCGACGCCTGCGTCGCCCTGATCAAGACGCCGCAGCTCAGCCATGCGGAATTGCTGGCGCTGATTCCGGCGCCCGATTATCCCGGCGGCGGCCAGATCACCAGCACCGGCGCCGACATCGCCGAGGCCTATCGCAGCGGGCGCGGTTCGCTCAAGGTGCGCGCGCGCTGGAAGATCGAAGAACTGGCGCGCGGCCAGTGGCAACTGGTGGTGACGGAACTGCCGCCCGGTGTCAGCACGCAGCGCGTGCTCGAAGAGATCGAGGAACTGACCAACCCCAAGATCAAGCTCGGCAAGAAGGCGCTGACCCTGGAGCAGAACCAGCTCAAGGCCAGCGTGCTCGCGGTGCTCGACGTCGTGCGTGATGAATCCAGCAAGGACGCCGCCGTGCGCCTGGTGTGCGAGCCCAAGACCAGCCGCATCGAACAGCAGGAACTCATCACCACGCTGCTCGCGCACACCAGCCTGGAGACCACGTCCCCGATCAACCTGACCATGATCGGGCTCGATGGCCGTCCCACGCTCAAGTCGCTGCGCCAGATGTTCACCGAGTGGATCGCGTTTCGCCAGAGCACGATTGAGCGGCGCTCAAACCATCGCCTGGCCAAGGTGCTGGACCGCGCCCACATTCTCGAAGGGCGTCAGATCGTCCTGCTCAACATCGACGAGGTCATCGCCATCATCCGCCGGTCGGACGAACCGAAGGCGGCGCTGATTGCGCGTTTTGCGCTGTCTGATCGGCAGGCTGAAGACATCCTTGAAATCCGCTTGCGCCAACTGGCGCGTCTGGAAGCGATCAAGATCGAACAGGAACTCAGCAGTCTGCGCGATGAGCAGAAGAAGCTCGAAGAAATTCTGGGCAGTCCGGCAGCGCTGCGGCGCCTGATGATCAAGGAGATCGAGGCCGATGCCAAGGCCTTTGCCGACCCGCGCCGCACGCTGATCCAGGCCGAAAAGAAGGCCGTGCTGGAGATCAAGGTGGTGGACGAACCGGTGACGGTGGTGGTCAGCGAAAAAGGCTGGGTCCGTGTGCAAAAGGGTTGGGCGCGCGACCGTGGTGCCGATGCTGCGGCGCCGGTCTACAACTTCAAGGCCGGCGACGCGCTCTATGGCACGTTTGAATGCCGCTCGGTCGACACCCTGCTGGTGTTTGGCAACAAGGGGCGGGTCTACTCGGTGGCGGTCGCGCTGTTGCCCGGCGCGCGTGGCGACGGCCAGCCGATCACCACGCTGCTCGAACTCGAAGCCGGCACCGCGCTTTCGTATTACTACGCCGGGCCGACAGATGCCAGCCTGCTGCTCAGTGCCTCGGGGGGCTACGGCTTTATCGCCAGCGTGGCCAACATGACCTCGCGTCTGAAGGCGGGCAAGTCCTTCGTCACGTGCAATGACGCGGAGACTTTGTGCGCGCCCTCCATCGTCGCCGGTGGGTCGGGGCCGACACCGGTGAGCGCCGCCACGCACGTGGCCTGCGCCTCGACCGGCGGGCGCATCCTGACCTTCGAGATCAGCGAACTCAAGACCATGGCCAATGGCGGGCGTGGCCTGATGCTGCTGGATCTGCAGGACAAGGACAGCCTGGCCGGCGCTGCCGCCTACACGCGCAGCGTGCGCATCGAAGGCATCGGCCGTGGCGGCAAGCCGCGCGAGGAAACGCTGGAGATCCGCAGCCTCAACAACGCCAGGGCGGCGCGCGCGCGCAAAGGCAAGGCGGCAGACCTGGGCTTCAAGCCGACGCGCATCACAAGGCTGGAGTAGGGCGGTGGCGGCTTCGCGCGAATGGAGTCGTCCGCAGGCGAGCAAATCAAGGTCAGGACAGAGAACAAAGCGGCGGTGTTGTTCTCGGTGTTGGATCAGAGAAATTCAGGATTCGACCATGACCTGCCGGCTGGGCCTGCAGCTAAGGGCAGCGCCAGTTAAGGGGTGCAGGATGTCCGTCCGCGGTCGCGTGCCACAGGCGGGCGACCCAGTCACCATCTAAGCTCACTGGTAGTCACAGGCCGCTGTCGACTTCCGGTTATCTGACCTGTTCTCTCCATAATCGCCAGTTAAAGCACTAGCTTCCTTAGTGGGCCGTGTAACGCCTTTGACACAAAAATTCCTTAGACTGGCCCACACAACTTAACCAAGGGAACACAAATGCATCGACTCACATTAACTGTATTGGCTGCTGCCGCTCTACTTACCGCCTGTGGTGGTAGCGACGGCCCGACTCCTTACAAGACGCTTGACGGCGCTGCGCCTCTGGTTATTGGCCACCGTGGTCTGCCTGGCCTGTACCCCGAAGAAACATCCATCTCCTACGAAGCCGCTGCCGAGGCTGGCGCTGATTCCTTGGAAACCGACCTGCACCTGAGCAAGGACTGCGTATTGGTGGCGCGCCACAACCCTTGGCTCAGCGACAACACCAACATCACGACTGTGGCCGCCACAAATGCCACCATCATGGCCCGCAAACGCACGGTGCCGGGCGTACTGGTCAATGTGGGTTACTCAGTAGCCACCTATGGTGGTCCTGCGCAATACTTGAGCGATCTGACCAACCCCGCCGATCCGAAATCGGTGTTGAAATCTTTGGTAGTGGATGGCGAAGACCACACCGGCGACTGGTCCATCACCGACTTCACCGTGGCCGAGCTCAAGCAGTGGCTGGGCGGTACTACCTATGACAACGCCAGTGAGCGCCCCACGGTAGACAACGGCAAATACCCGATCCTGACGATGCAGGAAATCATCGATATTGCGAAAGCCAAAAGTGCCAAACTGGGCCGCACGCTCAGCGTCTACCCCGAGACCAAGAACCCTTACTGGAACAACGCACAGGCCATCGCCAATGGCTGCGATATCAGTGGTAGCAAGCACCCGTTTGAAGATGCTGTTGTCAAGCTCCTCAGTGCTAACAGCTTGAACACCCAGGCAGCACCCGTCTTTGTGCAAAGCTTTGACCCGGCGAGCTTGAAGTACATGCGCGCCATTGGCCTGAAATCGAAGGCTGTGCAATTGGTTGATGGCAATGACTGGAACCTGAAAACGGGTGAGATGATTTACCAGCAACCCGATGCCTACAACTTTGTCGATGGTCGCCCCTACAGTTGGACGCTTGCCGGTGATCCGCGCTACTTTGGTGTCATGCTGACGCCGGCCGGCCTGGCCGAGATCAAGACCTATGCGGATGGAATTGGCCCCTGGAAGCCACAGGTCATGTCGATGACGGTGTCACCCTTCAAATCCACGAACGCGGACGGCTCGGTCTACACTGGTTCCTTCGCCGATGTGAACACTGTCACGCCCACCAGCCTGATTGCCGATGCACACAAGGCCGGTTTGTTTGTGCACACCTACACCTTTCGCAGTGAACCAGGGCGTCTGGCCGGCCACTTCAAAAATGACGCTGCGGCGGAGTATCTGGTCTATTTCCGCGCCGGCATTGATGGTGTGTTCAGCGACTTCGCCAACACCGCGTTCGCAGCGCGCAAGACCTATCAGACTGAAAGTGGTCACTAAAGCCAAGGCCCCTGTGCTGTCGGCAGCCAAGCAGTGTCTGTGACAGGCAAGAAACTGAGCGCGTCGACACAGACGCTACGCCTTGACTACGCGTGAACCCAAGCCTGTGCTAGCCTATGGGTATGTGCAATCTCGTCGAACTATTCACGCGCCATGGTCATGGTCGGCATCCCGCCAGGCTGCTGTTTTGCCTGAGCTTGGGTGCCTTGGTCGCCTGCGAGTCGCCCAAGGTGGAATCGCCCATGGTCGGGGCTGATCGCGATTCGCATGGTTGTATTGCCTCGGCCGGTTATCTGTGGGATGCCGCGCAAGAAAAATGCGCTCGCCCCTGGGAGAAGTGAAATCACGCTTCGGGTGTCGGGGTCTCAAAAGGGTGTGGCGCTGACAAAACGCATGGCCTCGCCGCTGGTGGGGTGGCGCAGCTCCCGGGACTGGGCATGCAGCAGCATGCGCGGATTACAAGGGTGGGTCGGGCAGCGACTGTTGAGTTTAGATTGAGTTGTCAGCATCTGAACCTACCAAGGTCGGGTTGGAGAGTCGTACCCAGAGTTAGAGTTGAACCTCAATACAGGTGCCCAGCCCCAACTGGCTCGTCACGGATATCGAGCCACCGTGCAGATCTACCGAACTTTTTGCAATTGCCAGCCCCAGACCAGTGCCGGGAATGATGCCAACATTGCTGGCACGTTGAAACAAGTTGAAAAGTTTCGCCAGGTCTTCTTGCGGTACGCCAATACCTTCGTCTGACACCTTAAACAGGGTACGGTCACCCACTTGTCGAACTGCAAATCGCACAGTGCCACCGTTGGGTGAGTGCATCAGTAGTTGCGCCGATGATGAAATAGTCGCCAATGGTGTACGGAACTCGTGGCTGGTCATGGACAGAAAGCGCGAGCGCTGGTCGTTGACCTCACTCAACTTTTGGGCCTGCCTTTCCAGTTCACCATGTGCTGCTGCGAGTTTGGCGTGCGTTGCCATCAGTTGCGCCTGTGCCGCACCGTTGGCCAGTGCGATTGCACCATAGACGCCCTCCGGACTGCTCTGCCATCGCCGGTTCCCGCATCACGTTTTGGCCGGGTGAAAGCGGGTCGCTGCGATGGCTGCAGGAACTGGAACGTCTATGCTAAATGTGCTTGTATGGACTCTTGTTGATGAGCGCTTCCAGGTCTTTTGGTGGTATCGGCCGGCTAAACAAATAGCCCTGATAGACATGGCAGCCTTGTTTGGCGAGAAAGTTCATTTGCGCCTCGGTCTCAACGCCTTCTGCGATTACTTCCAACCCCAGACTCTCAGCCAAAACAATAATCATCCTTGAAATCGCTGCATCGTTCGAATCATTCAGAATGTCACGGACGAAACCCTGGTCAATCTTGAGTTGGTCTAACGGAAGGCGTTTGAGATAGGCCAAAGAAGAGTAACCGGTGCCAAAGTCATCCAGGGAGAAGCCGATTCCATGTCCTTTCAGCATCGTCATTTTGGCGATGATTTCTTCCATGTCGTCCACCAGCAAACTCTCAGTCAACTCAAGCTTGAGTCGTTGCGGGTTGGCCCCGGTGCTGTCAAGGGCTGAGCGCACCTGGCTCACAAAATCCGGGTGATGGAACTGGCGGGCGCTGACGTTTACCGCCACGTTCACATGCGCGAGACCTGGCACTGCGGCCCATGTGGCTAATTGCTCGCAGGCTGACACCAGCACCCATTGACCGATGGGAATGATCAGACCACTTTCTTCGGCTGCCGGAATGAATTCGGACGGGGACACCAAGCCGTGTTCCGGCCGCTGCCAGCGCAGCAGAGCTTCCGCGCCAATTACGCGGTGACTGGCATCCACCTGGACCTGGTACAGCAGCGCAAGCTGCTTGTTGGCGACGGCATCTTTCAGATCGGTATGAAGTGCTGCGCTGGCGGCGACCACCGCCTGCATCTGCGGGTCGAAAAAGCGCAAGGTGTTGCGGCCCTGGTCTTTGGCCTGATACATGGCCAGATCTGCCCGCTTCAGCAGGTCTTCTACATTGTCCTGGCTATGGCCGAAAAGGGCGATGCCAACGCTGGCCGAGTTGTAGTGCAAACTGAGCCCCAGTTGATAGGGCTGCTTGAGCGTGGCCAGGATTTTTTCGCCCACCACCTCTGCGTTGTACGCGGCCTCCTGCGGGTTGATACCCAGGTCTTCAAGCATCACCACAAACTCGTCACCACCCAGACGGGCAACGCTGTCGCCCTCACGCACACAATCGAGCAGGCGCTGCGCAACCTGCTGCAGCAGCAGATCGCCCATGCTGTGGCCCAGTGTGTCATTGAGTGTTTTGAAGTGGTCCAGGTCGATGAAAAGTACGGCGCCCTGGCGCGGATGGCGTACCCGAGTGGCCAGCGATTGTGTGAGCCGATCCACCAGCAAGCGCCGATTGGGCAAGCCGGTCAGTTGATCAAAAAAGGCCATTTGTGCGATCTCGCTCTCGGCGGCCTGACGCCTGGCCATTTCGTCAGATAGCGCCTGATTGCGCTGGTGCAATTCTGCGCTGTGACTCGCTGCCTCGGCGCTTTCAACCTCAAAGCGCATCACCTGATTTCGCATCCTGTCAAAACCAAAGGCGGCGATCAACAGCGCCACAGAGAAAACGGATAGCAGGAGAATATAGGTGGGCGATGCCAACTGGCCATAGGCATCACCTTCCGATGTCAGGGTGAGCATTGACAGGGGTGAGCCTGCGATGGCGGTGCGCAAGACCAGCAACTGCCCGAACTGAGCGTCG
>CAIXNB010000044.1 GCA_903920695.1 uncultured beta proteobacterium | reverse complement strand
GTCCTTTGGCTACGACTTGTCCTGAACCCGGCATGGAAATCGCTAGGCAGTAACTCAGTTCAATTCAAGCAAGGACTTGCAACATGAAAATCGCGATCGCCACCAAGAACGACTGGAGCCAGGTCTCGGGCCATGCGGGCAAGGCCTGCGACTGGCTGGTGTTTGATTGCCAACCCGGCTCGCCGCTGCCGGCGCCGCAGCGCGTGGTGCTGAGCCACGCGCAACTGCCGCACTATTTTCACGACGACGGAGCGCATCCGCTGCGCGGCGTCGAGATTGTGGTGGCGGCCAGCGCAGGTGATGGCTACATCCGCCACATGCAGAGTTGGGGCGCGCAAGTGCTGCTGACCGGTGAGACCGAGCCGCTGACCGCGCTGCAAAAAATCCTGGCCGGCGAGGCCCTGCCCGATACGCGCTTTGACATCACGACCGTGCTGTGCAAAGTGCGCGATCTGTTCAGCAAGCACTGACATGAATCCAACTCTGGACTGCCGCGAACTGATGCAGACCGAACTGCTGGGCCGGTCGGCCAGCGCCGCTGCCATGGCCGACCCGCTGCGCCCGCTGCTGGCGAGCCTGCTCGCCGGGCGCTCGCTCCAGCAGGGCGTGCTGAGCAGCACGCTGGGTCTGGCGCCGACCGACTTTGAAGTGCTGTGCGAGGACTACTTTCCGGGGGACACCGTGCTGCTGCAGAACGGCCCCGGCGAGGACATTGTGGAACACGATGACCTGCTGCAACTGCTGCTTGAATACCGGGCTGGCGCGCGTGCCTCCGAAGCCTGGCTGGCGCAGATCGTGGCCTACGCCTGCAGTGGGCGCAATCACCTGTGGCAGGACCTGGGCCTGGCCAATCGAGCCGAACTGTCGCAGTTGATGAACGACGCGTTTCCTGGCCTGGCACAGCTCAACCGCGGCGACATGAAATGGAAGAAGTTCATTTACCGCCACTACTGCGCGCGTGACGGCATCTACGTCTGCCCAGCGCCGTCATGCAGCGAGTGCGTGGACTACGGCAAGTGCTTCGCCAAGGAAGACTAGTTTGTTCACGTCGCTGTCACCCGATCTCGCCGCGGTTGCGCTGAGCGTCCAACTCGCCAGTCTGAGCACGGTGTTGCTGCTGCTGCTCGGCACGCCGATCGCGTGGTGGCTGGCGCGCGGGCGCTCGCCACTCAAGACCGTAGTCGGCGCCGTCGTCACCTTGCCGCTGGTGCTGCCACCGGCCGTGCTGGGCTTTTACCTGCTGGTCTTGCTTGGGCCGCAGGGGCCTGTAGGCCGGCTCACACAGGCCCTGGGCCTGGGGCTGCTGCCATTCACCTTTGCCGGTCTGGTCGTGGCCTCGGTGCTGTACTCGATGCCCTTTGTCGTGCAACCCTTGCAACAGGCGTTTCATGCGTTGGGCGAACGCCCGCTCGATGTTGCTGCCACGCTGCGCGCCTCACCCTGGGACGCCTTCTTCAGCGTCGCCCTGCCCTTGGCGCGGCCCGGTTTCATCACCGCTGGCGTGCTCGGCTTTGCCCACACCGTGGGCGAGTTCGGCGTGGTGCTGATGATCGGCGGCAACATCCCGGGCAAGACCCAGGTGCTGTCGATGGCCATCTACAACCACGTCGAGGCGCTTGAATACAGCAACGCCCACTGGCTGGCCGGCGGCATGCTCGGCTTCTCATTTCTGGTGCTGCTCCTGCTCTACAGCCGCGGCTGGAACCGCCAGCCATGAGCATCGAGGCGCGCTTTGCACTGAGCTATCCGGGCTTTGCGCTGGACGTGGATTTAAGCCTGCCAGGCAAGGGCATCACGGCACTGTTCGGCCCTTCGGGTTGCGGCAAGACATCGGTGCTGCGTTGCATGGCCGGGCTGGCACGCGCACCGCAGGGGCAACTCAGCGTGAATGGCGAGGTCTGGCAGAGCGACGCTCTGTTCATGCCCACGCACCGCCGGCCGCTGGGCTATGTGTTTCAGGAGGCTGCTTTGTTTGCGCACCTGAACGTGCGGCGCAACCTGTTGTACGGGCAGGCGCGCGTGCCACCGGCCGGGCGCCGCGTTGAACAGAGCAGCGTGGTTGAACTGCTGGGCATAGCGCATCTGCTGGAGCGCACGCCACAAGGCCTTTCCGGCGGCGAGCGCCAGCGCGTGGCGATTGCCCGCGCGCTGCTGACCAGCCCGCGCCTGCTGTTGATGGACGAGCCGCTGGCCGCGCTGGACCCGGCGCGCAAGCGCGAATTCCTGCCCTATCTGGAACGCCTGCACGATGAGCTCGATATTCCCGTGATCTATGTCAGCCACGCACCGGACGAAGTGGCGCGCCTGGCCGACACCCTGGTCGTCATGCGCGAGGGCCGCGCCGTGGCGGTCGGGCCCCTGACCGAGACCCTGGCGCGGCTCGACCTGCCGCTGCACCCGGGCGAGGACGCCGGCGTCGTACTGCAGGCGGTAGTGGTCGAGCGCGACGCCACATGGCAACTGGCGCGCGTGGAGTTTGCTGGCGGTAGCCTGTGGGTGCGCGACGGCGGTCAGCCGCTGGGCCACGCGGTGCGCGTGCGCATCCTGGCGCGCGACGTCAGCATTGCACTGGAGCCACTCAAAGGCATCAGCATCCAGAACAGCCTGAGCGCCAGCGTCGAGCAGATCGCCACCGACTGCCATCCGGCCCTGGCGCTGCTGCGCCTGCGCATCGGCAGCTCACCCATGCTGGCGCGCCTGACCCGGCGCTCGGCCGCAGGCTTGCAACTAGAGCCCGGCAAACAGGTCTGGGTGCAGATCAAGGCCGTGGCGCTGATCGGGTAGCGCGGCGCCAGCGCCGGGGCGTCGATCCTGATGGCTGCACGTTGCAATGCAGTAACGTAACACACTAGAATGTATCTACGTCGAAGTAGATCCACACCAATCATGATGAATCTGCAAATTGCCAAATGGGGTAACAGCCTTGCGGTGCGCATTCCCGCCGACTATGTGCGCCAGATCGGCGCCAAAGAAGGGGACCAGCTTGTAGCGCACCTGGGCGCTGATGGCGCGTTGAATCTGAGTCTGCCATCCCGGTGGAACCGCAAAGCTTTCGCGCAGGAACTGGCACAAGAGACCAAAGCGCTGCCGATGGGCACTTCGGTCATCGAGCAGTTGCGGCAAGAGGTGCGCTACTGATGATGCTATACGTCGATACCAGCGTCCTGGTCACGCTGTGCACCAACGAAACCAAGACAGCCAAGTTGCTCAAGTGGTATGCCGCTTGCACCGATGAGCTCGCTTCTGCGGCGTGGTGCGTCACTGAATTTGCCAGCGCCCTTGGCATCAAGCAACGCACCGGGCAATTGACTAGGCCGCAGGCGCAGGCCGCGTGGCTTCAGTTCGAGCGTATCTGTGCCAATGATCTGCAACTGCTACCGGTGGAGACGACAACGTTTCACAAGGCAGCACTGATGACCATGGACGCGGCTGCCGGCTTGCGCGCTGGTGATGCCCTGCATCTTGCCTGTGCCATCGAAGCCAAGGCGCAGGGCATGGTGACTTTGGATGTCGTCATGACCAAGAATGCCAAGCGCTTCAAGCTGAAGCCGGTGGCAATTTAGCAGCCTATTCACCCCGCCCCGTTGGCGACCCTGCGCTTCACCCCATCCCAGGTTTGCTTCAACTCAATCATTGGCTGGCGGCAAAGTCGAATGAGTGGCTGGCATGGAGAAAGTTGAGTACCCGGATCGCAGCGGGGGCCGACATTCATCACACAAGGCTACCGAGCGCATCCAACGGGCTGGCCGTACCCCCCCGCAGCCACCTTGAGCACATGGGTGTAAATCATGGTGGTGGAAACGTCTGAGTGCCCCAGCAACTCCTGCACGGTGCGGATGTCGGTGCCGGCTTGCAGCACATGGGTGGCAAATGAATGTCTGCTATCTCTCCAACGAGATAGCGGACACTGCTTTGCTACACATCTTTTGGAGGGCGGCGTAGACCTCTTCACCATCCAGAAGCTGCTCGGCCACGGCCATATCAGCACCACCAGCCGCTACCTGCACCTGATCAGCCCCCAGTTCTGTCCCCCGAAGGGCACTGACCCGCTGGACCTGCTGGCGGGTTTACCCAAGCTGTAAGACTGCCTCGTCTTCACCATAGCCGTCATGGCCAGCTTGGCCGATGCACTGCGCCAGTTCAGTGCTGCGTATCGGGCAAGCCACCTCCTGACCACCCCGCAGGCGAAGGCCTGGCGGGGCATCGTTGCCTGCCGCACACCGGCACTGGGTGGCGAGCGGCTCGATTGCGGCCAATGTGGTCACAGCCATTGGCAGTACCACTCATGCCGTAACCGGCACTGCCCACAGTGCGGCGCCAGAGCCAAGGATGCCTGGCTACAAGGCCGACTTGCCGAAGTGTTGAACGTGCCCTACGCGCATCTGGTGTTCACACTGCCGCACAGCCTCAACGGTTTGTATGGCGCCCATCCACGCTGGCTGATCGATACCTTGTTTGCCTACACCGCGCAAACCTTGTCTGAGTTTGCAGCCAACCCCAAATGGATGGGGGTCAGCAACGGCACACCGGCGCTCAGCCTGGTGTTGCATACCTGGAACCAGGATTTGCAGCGCCACATTCATCTGCATGCGGTGATGGCTTGTGGCGTGCTAACCCAGGATGGTCAATGGAGCGAACCAACGCGCAAGCCCGACTTCCTGTTTCCGGTGCAGGCTTTGTCCAGGGTGTTTCGGGGTAAGTTCATGGCAGCGCTAGCAGCCGCCCACAAAGATGGCCTGATAGAGCGCGATCCGCAGGGCCACGATGGAGCTTGGCAGACACGTCAGCGCCAACTCTACAAGCACGACTGGGTGGTGTATGCCAAGACCCCATTGGGCGGGCCTCCAGACCCACCTTGGCCTTGAACTCCGGCAGATGCACTTTGCGCTTCTTCGATTCAGTCATTGGTTACCCGTTTCTTTAGACAGTGTCCCACTTAAACCCCTGTTCCAAATTCCGGGTCCG
>CAIXNB010000043.1 GCA_903920695.1 uncultured beta proteobacterium | reverse complement strand
TCATCCCTGGATTGGCGCAAAAAACCGTGTTTGCAGTTCCAAACCCATCAGCATTTCCAGACCGGCCAAATCTCTGCATCTTCGCTCCGGCGGCCACAGTTTCTGAAGGCCTTGCGCCAAGGTGAACGCTTTTGTTCCATACAAAACGCTCGGGCCTGGCTGTTTGAGGTAGCGCGCAATACGCTGGCTGATCACCTGCGAGTGGCGCGCAAAACGGTCGAGTTACCCGACGACCTGGTCGCGCAGACCGATGAGATAGACACCGTTGACACGCTCACCGCTTGCTTGCCACGCGTGCTGTCCGAACTGAGTTTCGAAGACCGAGAAGTCATCACGCTGTGTGATCTGCAAGGCATTGCTCAAGCCGACTATGCCCGCCTGAAAGATGTGACGCTTAGTGCGGTCAAATCCCGTATCCAGCGTGCTCGACAGCGCTTGCGCGACCGTATGACCACCGCCTGCCAGGTTCAAATCGACGGCACGGGCCGTGTCAGCGATTTCGTGCCACGTCGGAACATGGCTTAACAACAACTGGTTTTACTGGCGGATTCGCCGCCGTGGCCGCAACAACATGACGCGGTCGCAGTGTCCGCATCCATGGCAAGTTGCCCTGTAATCGGGAATCCTTTTCTCACCCACTTAGCGATGCCGCCCCCCATGTTGCTGACATTCGTGTAGCCGTGATACTGCAAAAAGTAGCTTGCCTTGAGGCTGCGCTCACCAACGTGGCAAACAAGTACAACTTCCCGATCCTTGGGCACTTCGCTCCAGCGTTGTTCAAATTCCGATAACGGAATGTTCACGATGGCGGGAACATCAAATGCGCAGTTCCTCAATTCCTCCGGTTCGCGCACATCCACCAGCAGAGCGCCGGCAGTGATCAAGCGACGGGTGGAGGTGGGACAAACTTCTTTGGCTTCTTGAAGCATGGTGAGTATTCCAGTTTATTCAATTGATTAATGGTGTTGTCGCCCCGTCAGATCAAGCGGCGGTCAGCCATTGTTCGATCTTGTCACGAGTCGGCACACCGCCGGTATGCACGACCTTGCCGTTGATGACCACGCCGGGCGTGCTCATGACGCCGTAGCCCATGATGTCGCGCAACTCTTCCACCTTCTCTAACTTGACAGTTACACCCTTTGCCTTTGCGACTTGGTCGATCAACGCGATCGTGTTCTTGCAGTTGGCACATCCTGTGCCGAGTACCTTGATGTCCATGAGGATTCCTTATAAATTGACGGTGAAGCTATGACCTGCGGCCTAAAGCACGGCGTTAAACACATAGCCCACCAGCAGGATGCCGGAGGCGACGACACCGACGAACGTAGCGATCAGGCGAATTTTCAGAACCTTGCGCAGGATGATCATTTCGGGCAAAGACAGGGCAATCACACTCATCATGAATGCCAGCACGGTACCCAGTGCCGCGCCTTTGGCCAGCAGCGCTTGCACGATGGGGATGACGCCTGCTGCGTTGGAATAAAGTGGCACGCCTATGATGACTGCCAGTGGCACCGACCACCAGGCCTCCCGGCCCATGAAACTGGCCATGTAATCTTCGGGTACATAGCTGTGAATGCCAGCGCCAACGGCGATGCCGGCCAGAATGTAGGGCCAGACCTTGCCCACGATCTCGCGCACCGACGCAAAACCACCTTGAATGCGGTCTGCCAGTGTCATGCCAGCCTCTTCAAACTGCGCAGCCATCCTGGGCATGTCGCGCACCCAGTCTTCCAGATAGGCCTCCATCTTCAGGCGCCCGATCACCCAACCGGCAATGATCGCCACCGACAAACCCAGGCCCATGTACAACAGGGCCACCTTCCAGCCAAACATGCCGAATAACAGCGTCAGCGCCACTTCGTTAACCATGGGCGCAGAAATCAGGAACGAGAAGGTTACACCCAGCGGCACACCAGCCTGCACAAAGCCAATGAACAGCGGCACCGCAGAGCAAGAGCAAAACGGCGTGACGATTCCCAGGCTAGCTGCCATGACGTTGGCGAAACCCTCGGTGCGACCCGCCAACATGGCGCGCGTGCGCTCTGGTGTGAAGTAGCTGTTGATCATGCCCATGACGAATACCACGCCGGTCAGGAGCAACATGACCTTGGGAGTGTCGTAAAAGAAGAACTGTAGTGCGCCACCCAAGTGGCTGGTACGGTCAACCGGCAGTAATGCCACCAAGGCTTCGGCTGCAGGATCCAGCGTCTGGTACAGCGCCAACCAGATGATGGCAGCAAGAACCAAGAAGACGACCGGTTGACGCGTGTGCCAGCGCGTATTGGGGGAGATCAATGCAGTCATGCTAGTGAAGACGGACCGATGAGGAAAAAGACGCAGCTTTCTATGAAATGGATGAAAATAAATTCCTGCCCTGTCCGCACAGCCATTTGGTACAGGACCCCTCACCGTTGCATGCGATCGACAGGCGCGCCGATAGTTTGGATCTCCTGGTTTGCATTCAAGAACGCTTGCCATTGCACAATAGTGTGCAGCTTTGCCAAAACGAACGAATCAACCCCGTTTCAGATAGACCTTGATGAAACTGCTTTTCAGCTCGTCACCCTTGGCTGGCAGTTGATCGGTGCCGGCACTGTTTACCAGTCTCAGAAGATCGTCCAGATTCTTGCGGATGTCCTGAATCTGCGCGTCGTTGGCTTCGGACTCGACGGCCTTGAGCTTGTCGCTGACCTGTGGGTACAGTGTTGCCAGCTTTCCGCTATCCCTGGCGTTGGCGGCGTCGAGCATCAATTCCATCGCGTCGTGGAAATCAACCAGGGCAACTGACAGCATCGAAAAACCATTGCGTTTGAAAATATCCTGGAACACGGGCCGCACCTGTTCCAGGGCCAGGTGGGCTTGGTGCAGGTCACCGCTGTGCACGGTCTGGTTGACGCTTGCCAACAGATCGGCGACTTGCGTCATATCGGAGTCGAGCTTGTTGTCGCCCCTGAGCGCATAGGGTTTGAAGTCGGCGTACTTGGCCTGAAACTGCTGGTAGGCCGGGATCAGGCGTTCATAGTTGGCGACGGCCT
>CAIXNB010000042.1 GCA_903920695.1 uncultured beta proteobacterium | reverse complement strand
GGCGGTATTCGTCAATCCAACTCAGGCTCTGCAATTCGGGGTAGCGGTTGATTAAGGCCTCGGCGCGTCCCTGAAAGTCATCCACATCCATTTCACGGTTGGACAGTTCGCGCCCGATCCGCATCAGTTGTTCCTGGCGCTCCAGCAGGCGCAGGCGCAGGCGCTGCTGGGTGTATTCGACATCGCGCTTGACTGCCTCCTGTTCGCGGTCAATTTCTTCGAGCCGCAAATAGCTGAAGGCGGACACGATGGCCGCCATGAACAGCAGTACGGCCGCCAGCGGCGCCAGCATGGCGAAGCGGTCCTGGCGCTGCGGCGTCAGGCGCTGCCACCAGTGTTGCAGTCGCAGCCTGGGCCTCACCTTGATGGCGCTGGTCAGGGCAGGAGGTCGAGGCAGTGGCATGGGTTGAAGTGTAGGGCAGGCGTCATAGGCGGCACAGGCATCGCATCAGCGGGTGAAATTCAGCATGTAAATACCGCATAATGAAATCGCATGGCACCATTTGGAATTTTGTAAATAATATGAGAGAATCCGCGAACTGCACTAAATTACCCACAAATACAGGAGACACCCATGTCAGCAGTTCCCGAAAATTTACCCGGCTTGAGTGTCACTGACACGGACAGCCAGGAAACCCGCGAGTGGATGGACGCGTTGTCGGCTGTCATTCAGAGCGAGGGCCCAGAGCGTGCTCACTTCCTGCTCGAACAGTTGCTGGAACACGCGCGCGAGAGCAGCATTGACATGCCGTTTTCAGCCAACACCGGCTATGTCAACACGATCGAGACCAACCAGGAAGAACGCTGCCCCGGCAACATCGAAATTGAAGAGCGTCTGCGCGCCTACATGCGCTGGAACGCGATGGCCATGGTGGTCAAGGCCAACCGCCATCACCCGGTGGATGGCGGCGACCTCGGTGGTCACATTGGCTCGTTTGCATCGCTGGCCCATATGTTCGGCGCCGGCTTCAACCACTTTTGGCATGCCGAAAGCAAGGACCATGGCGGCGATTGTCTCTACGTCCAAGGCCATGTGGCACCGGGTGTCTACGCCCGCGCCTACATGGAAGGACGCCTGACGGAAGAGCAGTTGCTCAACTTCCGCCAGGAAGTCGGCGGCAAGGGCTTGTCGAGCTATCCGCACCCCAAGCTGATGCCCGAGTTCTGGCAGTTCCCAACCGTTTCGATGGGCCTGGGGCCGTTGATGGCGATATACCAGGCGCGCTTCCTCAAGTACCTGCATGCGCGCGGCATTGCCGACACGTCCAAACGCAAGGTCTGGGTGTTCTGCGGTGACGGCGAGATGGACGAAGTGGAAAGCCGCGGCGCCATCGGCCTGGCGGCGCGCGAGAGGCTCGACAACCTGATCTTCGTCATCAACTGCAATCTGCAAAGGCTCGACGGCCCGGTGCGGGGCAACGGCAAGATCATTCAGGAACTCGAAGGCGAGTTCCGTGGTGCCGGCTGGAATGTCATCAAACTCGTGTGGGGCAGCAACTGGGATCCCCTGCTGGCGCGCGACAAGGACGGCGCCTTGCGCAAGCTGATGATGGACACGCTGGACGGCGACTACCAGTCGTTCAAGGCCAACGACGGCGCCTATGTGCGCGAGCATTTCTTCGGTCGTGATCCGCGCACGGCGGCGATGGTGGCCAAGATGAGCGATGACGACATCTGGGCCTTGCGCCGGGGTGGCCATGACCCGCAGAAGGTCTACGCCGCTTATCACGCAGCCGTGAAGCACGAAGGCCAGCCCAGCGTGCTCTTGATCAAGACCGTCAAGGGTTTTGGCATGGGCAAGAGCGGCGAGGGCAAGAACAATGTGCACCAGACCAAGAAGCTGACCGACGAAGACATCAAGCTGTTTCGCGACCGCTTCAACATCCCGGTGCCCGACAGCCAGATCGCCGACATTCCGTTCTACAAACCAGCCGACGACACGCCTGAGATGCGTTACCTGCACGAGCGACGCCAGGCCTTGGGTGGTTATTTGCCGCACCGCCGTACCAAGGCCGACGAGCAGTTCACCGTGCCGGCGCTGGAGATTTTCAAGTCGGTGATCGATCCGACCGCCGAGGGCCGCGAAATTTCGACGACGCAGGCCTATGTGCGCTTCCTGACCACGCTGCTGCGTGATCAGGCGCTCGGTCCGCGCGTGGTGCCGATCCTGGTCGACGAGGCGCGCACTTTCGGTATGGAAGGGCTGTTTCGCCAGATCGGTATCTACAACCCGGACGGCCAGCAGTACACACCGGTCGACAAGGATCAGGTCATGTACTACCGGGAAGACAAGGCCGGGCAGATCCTGCAGGAGGGCATCAACGAGGCCGGCGGCATGAGCAGCTGGATTGCTGCGGCCACCAGTTACAGCACCAACAACCGCATCATGCTGCCGTTCTACGTCTACTACTCGATGTTTGGCTTCCAGCGCATCGGCGACCTGGCCTGGGCCGCTGGCGACATGCAGGCGCGCGGCTTCCTGCTGGGCGGCACTTCGGGGCGCACCACGCTCAACGGCGAGGGTCTGCAGCACGAAGACGGTCACAGTCACATCCTGGCCGGCACCATTCCGAACTGTGTCAGTTATGACCCGACGTTCGCGCACGAAGTCGGCGTCATCCTGCACCACGGCCTCAAACGCATGGTGGAAAAGCAGGACAACGTTTACTACTACATCACGCTGCTCAACGAGAACTACGCCATGCCGGGCCTCAAGGCCGGCACCGAAGAGCAGATCATCAAGGGTATGTACCTGTGCAAGCCGGGTGCCGCTGCGGCCAAGGGCGAGATTGGCCGCGTGCAGTTGCTCGGCTCCGGCACTATCCTGCGCGAGTCGATTGCGGCGCAGGAACTGCTGCAAAACGATTGGGGTATTGCCGCCGACGTCTGGAGCTGCCCGAGCTTCAACGAACTGGCGCGCGACGGCCAGGATTGTGAGCGCCACAACCTGCTGCATCCGACCGGCGCGCAGCGCGTGCCTTTCGTCGCCGCTCAGCTCGAAGCGCATGCCGGACCGGTGGTGGCATCGACCGACTACATCAAGGCCTATGCCGAGCAGATCCGCTCTTTCATTCCGGCCGGTCGCGTCTACAAGGTGCTGGGCACCGATGGTTTTGGCCGCAGCGATTTCCGCTCCAAACTGCGCGAGCATTTCGAGATCAATCGCCATTACATCGTGCTCGCCGCGCTCAAGGCGCTGAGTGAGCAGGGCAGCGTGCCGGTAGCCAAGGTCGCGGCTGCGATCGCGCAATACGGCATTGCGGTTGACAAGATCAACCCGCTGCACGCCTGAAACCAGGTTGAACAACAAGAAAAGGAGACACGCATGTCTTTAATAGAAATCAAAGTGCCCGACATCGGCGACTTCGCCGAAGTGACGGTGATTGAGCTGATGGTCAAGGTCGGTGACACGATCAAGGCCGAGCAGTCGCTGATCACGGTCGAGTCCGACAAGGCTTCGATGGAGATTCCTTCGAGCCACGCCGGCGTCGTCAAGGAACTCAAGCTCGCGCTGGGCGACAAGGTCAAGGAGGGCTCGCTGGTCCTGTTGCTTGAAGCGGCCGAAGGTGCGGTGCAGCCTTCTGCCCCCGCGCAGCCCGCCGCGCCAGCAGCACCGGCTGTGGTCGCCCCGGCTGCCGTCGCAGCGCCCGCCGCAGTGGCCGCCGTTGCTGCGCCAGCCCCTGCCCCTGCCCCTGCCCCTGCCCCTGCGGCACCCGCGCCGCTGGCTGCCGAACCGGCCCACAACCCGACGGCGAGTGCCATCGGACTGCCGCACGCGTCGCCTTCGGTGCGCAAGTTCGCGCGCGAACTCGGTGTGCCGCTGGCTGAGGTCAAGGGCAGCGGCTTGAAAGGCCGTATCACTGATATCGATATCCGCAGCTTTACCCGCTCGATCATGAGCGGCGCCACGCAGACGACTGCTGCGGCGCAGGCCAAACCGGCGGGCGGTAATGACGGTGCCGGCCTGGGATTGATCCCCTGGCCGCAGGTCGACTTCACCAAGTTCGGCCCGGTCGAACGCAAGGACCACTCCCGCATCAAGAGAATCAGCGCGGCCAACCTGCACCGTAACTGGGTCATGATCCCGCACGTCACGAATCATGACGACTGCGACATCACCGACCTCGAAGCCTTCCGTGTTGCCATCAACCTGGAAAGCGAAAAGTCCGCAAAATCTGGAAACAACGCCAGTGTTGTGAAGGTCACCATGTTGGCCTTCCTGATCAAGGCCTGTGTCGCGGCGCTGAAGAAATTTCCGGAGTTCAATTCCAGCATCGACGGCGAGCAACTGGTGCTCAAACAGTACTACCACATCGGCTTTGCCGCCGATACGCCGAACGGCCTGATGGTGCCGGTGATCAAGGACGCCGACAAGAAAGGCATCTTTCAGATCTCTCAGCAGATGAGCGAACTGGCCAAGAAGGCACGTGACGGCAAGCTGAGCCCGGCCGAGATGAGTGGCGCGGGCTTCACGATCTCCAGCCTGGGCGGCATCGGCGGGCGCTACTTCACGCCCATCATCAATGCGCCCGAGGTCGCGATCCTCGGTGTCTGCAAGTCGACCATGGAACCGGTGTGGGACGGCAAAGCCTTCCAGCCGCGCCTCATGCTGCCGCTCTCGCTGAGCTGGGACCACCGCGTCATCGACGGCGCCGGTGCAGCGCGCTTCAACGTCTACCTGGGCCAGATCCTGGGTGATTTCCGCAGGGTGTTGCTGTAATCCCCGCGCTGGTGCGAGCATAGTTTCGTGATTGCGAGATGCGTAGCCGGCATGGAGTGCAGTGCAATACGGGGTTGGCACTGCCAAGGCGCCTCGTCATCCCGGACCCGATCCGGGATCCATTGGCACGCGGGCCATGGATTGCGGGTCGTGGCCCGCAATGACAAAGCCGGAGCTGTCCCACAGTGACAAACGTACAAAGTAAATCATCTGATTCGAAAGAACAACATGGCAATCATTGATATCAAAATTCCCGACATCGGCGACTTCGCCGAAGTGACTGTCATTGAGTTGATGGTCAAAGCCGGCGACACCATCCGCGCCGAGCAAAGCCTGATCACGGTCGAGAGCGACAAGGCCTCGATGGAAATTCCCTCGTCGCATGCCGGCGTCGTGAAGGAACTCAAGGTCAAGCTTGGCGACAAGGTAAAAGAAGGTTCACTCGTGCTGACGCTCGAATCCGCAGCTGAAACGGCGGCGCCAGTGGCCGAGTCCAAGCCGGCTGCGACGTTGGCCACCGCTGCACCGACCGCGCCACAGGCTGGCGCCAGTGCGGCGGCAGCGCCTGCAGTTGCGGCTGCGAGCTTTGCCGGTGTGGTCGATCAGGAATGTGACCTGCTCGTACTGGGCGCTGGTCCTGGTGGCTACTCGACCGCTTTTCGCGCAGCTGATCTCGGCCTCAAGGTCGTTGTGGTGGAGCGTTACGCACAACTCGGCGGCGTCTGCTTGAACGTGGGTTGCATCCCGAGCAAGGCCTTGCTGCATGTGGCGGCGGTGATGGACGAGGTGTCGCACATGGCAGCACTCGGAGTTGATTTCGGCAAGCCCACAGTGAGCGTCGACAAGTTGCGTGCTCACAAGGAAAAGGTGGTGGCCAAACTCACCGGCGGCTTGGCCGCCATGGCCAAGATGCGCAAGGTCACGGTCGTTCGCGGTTACGGCGCCTTTGTCGGACCGAATCATGTGCAGGTCGAAGAAACCAGCGGCAGCGCGCAAGAGAAGACCGGCAAGACGCAGACGATTGGCTTCAAGAACTGCATCATCGCTGCCGGCTCGCAGGCGGTGCGCCTGCCCTTCATGCCCGAGGATCCGCGCGTGGTCGATTCCACCGGTGCGCTGGCGTTGAAGGAAGTTCCCAAGCGCATGCTGATCCTGGGCGGCGGCATCATTGGTCTGGAAATGGGTACGGTCTACAGCACGCTGGGTGCGCGCCTGGACGTGGTTGAAATGCTTGACGGTTTGATGCAGGGCGCGGACCGCGACCTCGTGAAAATCTGGCAAAAGATGAACGCACCGCGCTTTGACAACATCATGTTGAAAACGAAAACGGTCGGCGCCAAGGCCACGCAGCAAGGCATCGAAGTGACGTTTGCTCCGGCCGAGGAGGGCGGCACCGCCCCGGCGCCGCAAACCTACGACCTGGTGCTGCAGGCGGTTGGGCGCACGCCCAATGGCAAGAAGATTGCCGCCGAAAAAGCCGGTGTCGCGGTGACGGAGCGTGGCTTCATCAATGTCGATATCCAGATGCGCACCAATGTGCCGCATATCTTTGCCATTGGCGACATCGTGGGCCAGCCGATGCTCGCGCACAAGGCGGTGCACGAGGCGCATGTGGCGGCCGAGGTGATTGCTGGTGAACTGCAAGGCAACAAGGAACTGGCGGCCGCCGCGTTCAATGCCCGCGTCATTCCGAGCGTGGCCTATACCGATCCTGAAGTGGCCTGGGTCGGCCTCACCGAAGACCAGGCCAAGGCGAAGGGCATCAAGGTGAAGAAGGGCTTGTTCCCCTGGAGCGCATCCGGCCGCGCCATTGCCAACGGGCGCGATGAAGGCGTCACCAAACTGCTGTTCGATGACAGCCCCGAGGCGCAGGGTCATGGCCAGATTCTGGGCGGCGGCATGGTCGGCACGCATGCGGGCGACATGGTCGGTGAGATTGCGCTGGCCATCGAGATGGGCGCCGACGCCATCGACATCGGCAAGACCATTCACCCGCACCCGACGCTGGGCGAGAGCATCGGCATGGCGGCCGAAGTGGTGCACGGCAGTTGCACCGATTTGCCGCCGGTAAGAAAGTGATGCTCAAAAATCGCTGATTTACCTTTGAAGGCGCTACCAATTCAGTAGCTGGCCGCGACTACTCCGTGAGGGCTACGCGGCTTTTTTCGCACATATGGCGCGGACGCTGTCAGATTAGCCAATGCTTGCCCTGCATGGGCCTGTCACGCACGGGCCACACAGGGCAAAGCATTTGCACCACCTCCATCAGGCTTAACCACTCGGCGATGGGGTCGATCCCGGAAGCCTTGCCCAGCGGCGGCTGAAACGGCACCCCCGCTTCGCGCGCCAGCACCGCACCTGCATCGGCACGGTTTAGCGCCGCTTCAGCATGTGTATCGGTGTTAGCCGAGAAGTTCATTGAGGAGCTCTGATTTGTTGAATATGGCAAAGTACCCACGCAACTCAGTCATGTCGAGTGAAGCGCGGTGTATTTTCAACAATGCGCGAATGTCGTCCAGGTCACGCGTTCGCGTTGCGTCGTTCACAAAGCCTTGCAGTTTGAAGCCGATAAGCCCTTCGACGCTGATGATGCGCATGCGGCCCATCGGTGTCTCGCGCTCGGACGCCTGCGCCAGCAGGCGGCGTGCCAGGGGACGATGCGCGTAAAGCAAATCCAGCCCTTCGGCTGCGCGCACATAGTTGGCGGCATCTTCACTGCGGTATAGGCACTGATAGCCTAAATCCAGCAGCGCAGCATGTACCCTGTCTGCAGCTTCGGCCTCCACCAGAAAATCCACATCCTTGGTGGCGCGCACCACCTGGTGCGCAACCACCGCCAGGCCGCCAATCAATGCTGGCGCTGTATCGTTGCGCGCAAACATGGACAGTGCTTCGCGAATTTGTTCGGCCAGGTTGGACATATCTACAGCGTGAAGTGGTGGATGCGGGCATCATAGCGTCCGCTGTGGCAGTCAGCCCCGGTGCGGCGAATGTGGGCCAGACCGCACTGCATATCGGCGCGGTGGCCTTCATTCACCGCTTCGGCTCCAGCCTCAACGAACATGTTCACTTCCACGTCTGTGTGGTCGATGGCGTGTTTGAGGCCACCGAGACAGACGTGGTCTTCCAGCCAGCCATCGGCATTGATACGGATGCTGTGGCCCAAGTGCAGGCCACCTTGCGACGAAGCATTTTGCGTGCCTTCGTGGGCAGGGGCCTGCTGGAGAGTTTCGAGGCCAAAGAGATGCTGGCCTACCAGCACAGCGGGTTTTCGGTGGACGCTGGCGTGTGCATCGAAGCACACGACCGCGCCTGCGCGATTGCGCCCGCCCACCGTTCGCCATGGACCGCCTTCGCAAAGAAGACGCTGCCCTGGTGTACCGCTGTGCCAAACAGCACGGTGAGCCAAGTAGTGACAAGCGGGGTGCCATGGTGGACGAACTGCAACTCACGCCGTTGGAACTGATCGACCGCATCGCAGCCCTGGTGCCATCACCACGCACGCACCAGCATCGCTACCTTGGCGCACTGGCACCCAACTCGCAGCTTCGCGCCGCGGTGACGACTATGTCTGCCCCGGCGCAGGCGTGCTGATTGCCCGCATTTACGAGGTGTTACCGCTGCTGTGCCCAATCTGTGGTGGCCAGAGGCGGCCGAAGTGGCGCACGGCAGTTGCACTGATTTGCCGCCGGCGCGCAGGTAGCCGCGCGCCACAAGGCAGACGTTCAGTTGGCGTAGACCGCGCCCAAGTCGCTGCCCAGGCGGTGACACGCGGCACAGGCGCCGGTCGGTGTGCCCGACATGTCGGTGCGCGTGCCATTGCGAAGAACATAGACGCTCTGCAGCGGCAAGGCCATCGACTGGCTGGTGTAGAAGTTGCCAGCGGCGTTGCTGGTCAGGGTGGTCTGGGCGTTGTTGGCATCGGTGATGACGACCGACACATTGGCCAGGCCGGCCGAGGCGGCCGACGCTGCGCTTGGGAAGACGGTGCCCGCGACCGTGAAGTTGCCGTGGCAGCCAGAGCGCATGCAGTTCTCGCCGGGTGCCATCAGTGCGTGGCTGCCGCCTTCGCCGTCCTCGCCGCCGCCACAGGCTGTGAGCGTGGCCACCAGCAGCGCTGGCAGCAGAAAAAACAAACTGTTCACTTTGTGTTGACCCCCCTGAATTCGAGAATTGAAAAATGATTTCTTTGGTTTCAGTCTAGCGATGCCGTCTTAAGTCATCCTGAACGTCAGCGCGGCGTGAAAAGCTTGCGCGCAGCGCGACAGGGGGCGCCGCTTTTTGAACAACAATAGGGGTCTGGAGGAAACCGGTTTGAATGACGTATTACTGTGGGCCTTGCTGGCATTGGCTGTTTTCAATGGGGCGGCGCTGCTGTGGCTGGCCGGGCGCAGCCGCAATGCGGATGCGCTTCTGGCGGCCGAGCAGGGCCGCACTGAACTGCTCGCCGCGCTGCAGGCCAGCGCCGAGCGGATGGGGCGGCTGGAGCGTGAATTGCGCCGTGAGATCAGCGAATCGGCGCGCGGTGCGCGCCAGGAGATGACACAAAATCTGGCGACCTTTCAGCAGTCGCTGGTGCAGCAGGGGGCCGAGGCGACGCGCACGCAGAACACCCAGATCGATGCTTTTGGTCAGCAACTGGCGCAGTTGCAAAAGACGCTGGGCGACACTTTGACCTTGCAGTTGCAGTCCTTGAGCGAATCGAACGCACGGCGCATGGCGGAAATACGCCAGACGCTGGAGGCGCAGCTGGCGCAACTGCAGACCAGCAACGCGGCCAAGCTCGACGAGATGCGTGCCACCGTGGACGAGAAGCTGCAGACCACCTTGCAGGCGCGTCTGGGCGAGAGCTTCAAGCAGGTCGCTGACCGGCTCGAACAGGTACACAAGGGCTTGGGCGAAATGCAGACGCTCGCCGCCGGTGTCGGCGACCTCAAGCATTTGCTCACCAATGTCAAGACGCGCGGCATTTTCGGCGAGGCGCAACTCGCTTCGCTGCTGGAGCAGGTGCTGGTGGCGGACCAATACTGTGCGCAGGTGGCAACACGCCCGGGCAGCAAGAATGTGGTTGATTTCGCGATCAAGCTGCCGGGCAAGTCCGAGCACGGCGAGCCGCTGTGGCTGCCGATCGACGCCAAGTTTCCGAATGAAGACTATGAGCGTCTGCTTGATGCGCAGGGCCGCGCCGATGTGGCGGGGGCGGAGGCGGCCGGCAAGGCGCTGGAGTTGCGCATCCGGCTTGAGGCCAAGTCGATCGTTGAGAAATATGTAGAGCCGCCGCACACCACCGACTTCGCCATTTTGTTTTTGCCGACTGAGGGCTTATACGCCGAGGTTCTGCGTCGTCCCGGTCTGATGCAGGCGCTGCAGCGTGAGCACCGCATCACACTGGCCGGTCCGACCACGCTGCTGGCCATGCTCAGTTCGCTGCAGATGGGTTTTCGCACGCTGGCGCTGGAGAAGCGATCCAGCGAGGTCTGGCAGGTGCTGGGCGCAGTCAAGACCGAGTTCGGCAAGTTTGGTGATGTGCTGGCGAAGGTCAAAGCACAGACCGAGACCGTGCTCAAAACGATTGACAGCGCCGAGACGCGTAGCCGTGCCATGGGTCGTGCCCTGAAGAAGGTGGAAGCTCTGCCAGAGCCGCAGGTGCAGTCGCTGATTCCGATGGACAAGGACTTTGACACTGAACTGTTGACGCCAGGGGAGTGACAGCAGTGCAGGAGCCCGCGTCAGCCCCGCGTTTTGCGTTGGCGCGCCTGATTGCCGGCCACATCTGCTTGCACGCCTGCATGGCCGGCATGCGCATGGCAGCCCCTCTGCTGGCCTTGCGCGAAGGTTTTAGTGCCTTGGCGGTGGGCTTTCTGCTGGCCTTGTTCGCACTGACCCAGGTTTTTCTGGCGCTGCCGGCGGGTCGCTATGCGGATCGCAACGGTCTCAAGCGTCCGGTTGGCTGGGCTGTGCTGGCGGCCTCAACAGGCGGGGCGCTGGCGCTGGCTTTCCCGCTGTTTCCCGTGCTGTGTCTGAGCGCCTTGCTGACTGGCGGCGCCACGGGAGTCGCATCGATTTCGCTGCAGCGCCATGTCGGGCGTGCCGCGCGCAATGCAACCGAGTTGAAGAAGGTGTTTAGCTGGCTCTCGATCGGTCCGGCGGTGTCGAACTTCATCGGACCCTTGTCGGCTGGCCTGCTGATTGATCACAGCGGGTTTCGCGCTGCGTTTGCCCTGATGGCCCTGTTGCCACTGGCAACCTGGTTCTGGGTGCGCGCGACACAGGAACTGGCGCCAGTGCACAGCGTGGCGGGCACAGGTTCAAAGAAGGCATGGGATTTGTTGCGGGAGCCGATGATGCGCCGGCTCATGCTGGTGAACTGGTTGCTGTCATCGTGCTGGGACGTGCACACCTTTGTCGTGCCTGTACTCGGGCACGAGCGCGGATTCAGCGCGTCCGTGATCGGGACGATCCTGGGCTCTTTTGCGTTGGCCGCGACCTTGGTGCGCCTGTTGCTGCCGACGGTGGCGGCGCATGTGCGTGAATGGGCCGTCGTCACCTTTGCCATGTTAATGACGGCGCTGCTGTTTGCGATCTACCCTTTCATGCATTCGGCGCTGGCGATGGGCACCTGTTCGGTGTTGCTTGGGCTGGCGCTGGGCTCGGTCCAGCCCATGATCATGAGCACGCTGCACCAGATCACGCCAGATGCACGCCAGGGCGAGGCCCTGGGCATGCGCATGATGGCGATCAATGCTTCGAGCGTCATGATGCCGCTGCTGTTCGGAACGGCTGGCGCGGTGGTAGGTATCTCGGTCGTGTTTTGGGCGGTTGGTCTGGCGGTCGGCAGTGGCGCGCGCCAGGCCTGGTTGCTGCGCCCGGTAACGCCGCATTGAGCTGACGGGCTACGGATGCTGCATTGCGCCCGAGAGTAAAACGCGCTGGCCTTGTTCAGTCTCTTGCACGGCGCTGATCAGGGCTTGTGCAACGGCTTCACCCGCAATGGCACGGTAGTTGGCGGGGATCAGGGGTTTCAACCAGCGTGTCGCGATCAATGCCAGGTGCTCTCCTGGACGCTCGGGTTGGGCCAGTGCGGCGCGATCACCGGCGAGCATGGAGGGCCGCGCGATGATCAGGGTCAGGTAGCCGAGTTGGGCCAGCGCTTCTTCCATCTCGCCTTTGACGCGGCTGTAGAAAACGCTGGAGCGTGGGCTTGCGCCCATGGCGCTGATGACGCCGAGTCGGCTGGCACCTGCCGCCTTCGCAGCGCGCGCGACAGCCACAACGGCGTCGAAATCCACGGCACGGAAAGCAGCCTGGCTGCCAGCCGTTTTGATGGTTGTGCCCAGGGCGATGAAGACATCATCGACATGCGCAATGCCCGGCAGTTTTTTCAGGCCGGGCAGATCCAGCACATGATTGATCAGCTTGGGGTGCTTGAGCGCCAGTGCGCGGCGGCCGACACAGTGGACCGCCGTATAGCGTTTATCGGTTAAAAGAGCCGCGAGAACCGCCTGGCCCACGAGACCCGTTGCCCCCGCCACCAAAGCCACCCGTGCCACCTGGGCGTCCACCTGAGCCTGCATAGGAACCTCCGCTGCGATTGCCACCGCCATAACCACCACCGCCGCGGCGGGCGCCGCGTTCGGCCATCATATCGACACTGGTGCGCATCGGATCGGGCTGCCCTTGTGCCGCGCGTACCGGTGCCGGGCCGTCGGAATAGCCGCCGCGACCCTGCGCTGGGCGCTGGCTGCGCGGCTCACCCATGGGGTTGGGCATGTTGCTGCGTGGAGCGCCGCTGCGTGCGCCGCCGCCATTGCCACCACCATTGCCGCCACGGCTGCCACCACCACTGCCGCCGCGACCGCCGCCCGAAGCGCCCTTGCTTTCGCGCACCCTTGTCATCATCTCGCTGCGCGCTGCCTTGGCAGCGGCCTGCATGACGTCGCGGCTCGGCGGCTTGCCGGCACCGCCCCAGATGGTTTGGCGACCCATGGCAATCGGTTCCGCCTTTTCGCCGGGCTCGGGCATGAAACCTTCAACAATCTTGACCGGGATGTCCTGCTTGGTGAAGCGTTCGATCGCCTGCATGAAGCCTTCTTCGTCCAGGCACACGAGGTTGACGGCGGTGCCGTCAGCGCCGGCGCGGCCGGTGCGACCGATGCGGTGCACGTAGTCTTCGCAGACGTTGGGAATGTCGTAGTTCACGACGTGCGGCAGGTCGTCGATGTCGATGCCGCGCGCCGCGATGTCGGTTGCCACCAGAGCGCGGATGTCGCCGCTCTTGAAGCCGGCCAGTGCTTGTGTGCGAGCGGCCTGGCTCTTGTTGCCGTGTAGTGCCAGCGCCTGGATGCCGTTCTTGACCAGGTATTCGGCGACGTTGTTGGCACCGAACTTGGTGCGCGTGAAGACCAGCACCTGGCTCCAGTTATGTTCGGCAATGATGTGCGCGAGCAGCGCCTTCTTCTTGCCGCGACCGACCGGATGGATCAGTTGCGTGATGCGTTGCACGGTGGTGTTGCGCGGTGTCACCTGGATGCTCAGCGGGTCTTTCAGCAGCGTGGCGGCGAGGTCGCGGATTTCATCGCTGAAGGTGGCCGAGAACAGCAGGCTTTGCTTGTTCTTGGGCACCACGGCCAGTACTTTCTTCACGTCATGGATGAAGCCCATGTCGAGCATGCGGTCGGCTTCGTCGAGCACCAGGATTTGCACCTGGCCGAGATCGAGTACGCCTTGCTGCAGCAGATCGAGCAGGCGGCCCGGTGTTGCCACCAGGATATCGACGCCCTTCTTGACGCGGCTGATCTGCGGGTTCATGCCGACGCCGCCGAAGACGACAGTCGATGTCAGCTCCAGGTACTTGCCGTAGGTCTGCACAGATTCTTCGACCTGCGCTGCGAGTTCACGCGTTGGGGTCAAGACCAGGGCGCGGATGCCGACGCCGCCGAATTTGTTCTTGGGTGCGGCCTCGGCGCTGAGCGTGTGCAGCATGGGCAGCACGAAAGCCGCCGTTTTGCCGGTGCCGGTCTGGGCTCCGCCGAGCAGGTCGTGGCCGTCGAGCACGGCGGGAATCGCCTGTGCCTGAATGGCGGTCGGGGTCTCGTAACCCTGCTCGAGCACGGCCTTAACAATGGCCGGAGCCAGATTGAGTTCTTCAAAGTTCATAGTGTGGCGCCTATCCTGGGCGCTATGGCATCGGCCTGTCTCAGCGCGGGAGCGTCGAGTCAGTCAAAGGCAGATGGGGTACAAAGTTGGAACAGTGGCGCGAGGCCCCGTTCCCAGCAAGGTGCTGGCATTGTGGGCAACTGACGCGCCACAACGAGCCGTATTGTCGCACGGTATGGAAACTAATGCTGGGCGCTGCCATCGATGCGGGGATAATGCTGCCTTTACCTCTTTCGCAAAAGCTCGCAACACCAATGGCTCAATACGTATTTTCCATGAACCGCCTGGGCAAGATCGTGCCGCCCAAGCGCTTCATTCTCAAGGACATTTCCCTCAGTTTCTTCCCCGGCGCCAAGATCGGCGTGCTCGGCACCAATGGTTCGGGCAAGTCAACCCTGCTCAAGATCATGGCCGGTGTTGACAAAGAGTTCGAAGGCGAAGCCGTGCCGATGGCGGGCCTCAATATCGGCTATCTGCCGCAAGAGCCGCAACTCGATCCGGAGCAGACCGTGCGTGAATGCGTGGAAGCCGGCATGGGTGACGTCTTGAACGCGAAGGCGCGACTCGAAGAAATCTACGCCGCCTATGGTGAGGAAGACGCCGACTTCGATGCGCTGGCCGAGGAACAGGCCAAGATGGAAGCCATCATCGGCAGTGCCGGCACCGACTCCGAGCATCAGCTCGAGATCGCCGCCGACGCGCTGCGCCTGCCGCCGTGGGAAGCCAAGGTTGGCGTGCTCTCGGGGGGCGAGAAGCGCCGGGTTGCCCTGTGCCGCTTGCTGCTGTCCAAGCCCGACATGCTGCTGCTCGATGAGCCCACCAATCACCTGGACGCTGAATCGGTCGACTGGCTGGAACAGTTTCTGCAGCGCTACCCGGGCACCGTGGTGGCCATCACCCACGACCGCTATTTTCTGGACAACGCGGCCGAGTGGATTCTGGAACTCGACCGCGGCAACGGCATGCCCTACAAGGGCAATTACAGCTCGTGGCTGGAGCAAAAGCAGGAACGCCTGGTGCAGGAGCAGAAGGGCGAAGAGTCACGCGCCAAGGCGCTGAAGAAAGAACTCGAATGGTCGCGCCAGAACCCCAAGGCACGTCAGGCCAAGAGCAAGGCGCGTCTGGCGCGTTTTGAAGAGCTGTCTGATTTCGAATACCAGAAGCGCAATGAGACCAACGAGATCTTCATCCCGGTGGCCGAGCGCCTGGGCAACGAGGTCATCGAATTTGTCAACGTCAGCAAGTCGTTTGGCGACCGCATGCTAATCGATAACCTGAGCTTCAAGGTGCCGGCCGGCGCCATCGTCGGCATCATCGGACCGAACGGCGCGGGCAAGTCGACGCTGTTTCGCATGATTGCGGGCAAGGAAAAGCCCGACAGCGGCGAAGTCAAGATTGGCGCTACCGCCAGGATGGCATTTGTCGATCAGAACCGTGATGACCTGTCCAACGAGAAGACGGTCTGGGAAGACGTTTCGGGCGGCCTCGACATCCTCAACGTTGGCAAGTTCCAGATGGCCAGCCGCGCCTATTGCGGTCGTTTCAACTTCAACGGCGCGGATCAACAAAAGCGTGTCGGTACCCTGTCCGGCGGCGAGCGCGGTCGCCTGCATCTGGCCAAGACCCTGATCGCTGGTGGCAACGTGCTGATGCTTGATGAGCCGTCCAACGACCTTGACGTCGAAACGCTGCGCGCACTGGAAGACGCTTTGCTGGAATTTGCCGGCTCGATCATGGTGATCAGCCATGACCGCTGGTTTCTGGACCGCATTGCAACCCACATCCTGGCCTGTGAAGGCGACAGTCAGTGGACCTTCTTCAACGGCAACTACCAGGAATACGAAGCCGACAAGCGCAAACGCCTGGGCGAAGAGGGCGCCAAGCCGCATCGTATGCGCTTCAAAGCGCTCAAGTAGTCGATCGCGTCAGGTCGGCTGCGGCCGGCCAGTGCATTGCGCCGCAGCTCAGTCCTTTGGCGGCCAGTGCCGCCTGAACCACAGCACGCGCCGTGACTTCGGCAGCCAGCGTGCTCAGCAGCATCATGCCGGCGGTCTTGCCGGACTTGCCGGTACCCAGCGCAAACAGCGTGTCACCATCCGACATCGTGTGCACCGGGTTGATGCTGCGTGCCAGCCCGTCGTGCGCCACCACCGCCAGGCGATGAGCCTGCGCCTTGGTTAATATCGCGTCGGTGGCGATCACGCCGATGGTGGTGTTGGTGCCGGCCAGCACCGGCTTGGGCCCCTCTCCTGCGATCAGTGCGGTGCGGCTGTTAAGCAGTGACTTGCCGTCGGGCGTGCGGGCACCGGCAATGACGGCGCCAGTGGCGGGATTGACGATGTCACCCATGGCATTGCAGGCGATGATGGCGCCAACTGTGACACCATCAACCGTGATCGATGCCGTGCCAATGCCGCCGCGCATCGCGCGCCCCAGACCGAACATCTTGCCGACCAGGGCGCCGGCGCCAGCGCCGACATTGCCCTGCGCCGGCGCCTCGTGGCTGGCCGCCACGCAAGCCTGATAACCGGCGTTTGCGTCTGGCCGGATCGAGGCGTCGCCCACTGGCAGGTCGAACAGCACGGCAGCCGGGACGATCGGCACCAGGCCAAAACCAACCGGCAAGCCGATGTTGTTTTCTTCCAGCCAGCGCATGACGCCGCTGGCTGCGTCGAGCCCCCACGCGCTGCCGCCGGCCAGCAGCACGGCGTGCACCTGGTCCACCAGATTCGAGGGGTGCAGCAAATCCGTCTCACGTGTGCCGGGTGCTGCGCCGCGTACATCGACACCACCCACCGCGCCGTCGCGCGTGATGATGACGGTGCAGCCGGTGGGGCGACGCGTATCGGTGAAGTGCCCGAGCTCAAGGCCCAGGACCTGGGTGATCGAACTACCCGCGCGGTCAGGACTGCTCATGCTTCGGTCCGGCCCGGGGTTTCAGTGGCCGAGAATCTTGGACAGGAAATCCTTGCTGCGCTCGTTCTGTGGATTGTTGAAGAAATCGTGCGGACTATTTTGTTCGACGATCTGGCCCTCGTCCATGAAGATCACGCGATCGGCGACGGCCTTGGCGAAGCCCATTTCATGCGTCACGCACAGCATGGTGATGCCCTGGCTGGCCAATTCGACCATCACGTCCAGCACTTCCTTGATCATCTCGGGATCGAGTGCCGACGTGGGCTCGTCAAATAGCATGATCTTTGGCTTCAGACACAGGGCGCGCGCAATCGCTACGCGCTGCTGCTGGCCGCCCGAGAGCTGCAGCGGGTACTTGCTGGCCTGTTCGGCAATGCGCACGCGTTGCAGCTGCACCATGGCGCGCTCTTCGGCTTCCTTCTTCGGCATCTTGCCGACCCACATCGGCGACAAGGTCAGGTTTTCCAGCACGGTCAGATGCGGAAACAGATTGAACTGCTGAAACACCATTCCGACTTCCTTGCGAATGTTGTCGATCGCCTTGACATCGTCAGTGACCTCGACGCCGTCCACAAACAGATGGCCTTCCTGGTGTTCTTCGAGCCGGTTGATGCAGCGGATCAGCGTCGATTTGCCCGAACCCGAGGGTCCGCAAATGACGATGCGTTCGCCCGGCGCCACATCCAGATCGATATCGCGCAACACGTGAAAATTGTTGCCATACCATTTGTTGAGCTTGTCAAATTTGATGATGGGTTCGGTCATGATGGATTCAGTGTGAGACGGATAAATGGGGCGACGAAGGAGGCAGGCTCAGCGCGCCTTGCCTTTGTTGACGTGCTGTTCCACCCAGATGCTGTAGCGGGACATGCTGAAGCAGAAGGCGAAATAAATCAAGGCGATGAAGAGGTAGCCCTCGATCTTGAACGGGCGCCAGTCGGAGTCGGAGTTCAGGGCCATGGACATGGCGCCAGTGAGTTCATACAGGCTTACGATGGTCACGAGCGAGGTGTCCATGAAGGTCGCGATGAAGCTGTTCATGATGCTGGGCACCACCATCGCCAGCGCCTGCGGTAGAACGATCTTGCGTTGTGTCTGCCAGTACGACAGGCCCAGCGTGGCAGCAGCTTCGATCTGCCCCTTGGGAATGGCCTGCAAGCCGCCGCGGATGATCTCCGCCATGTAGGCGGCGGAAAACAGCGTGATGATGCCCACCAGCACCCGGATCAGCACGTCGATCGTGAAACCCTGCGGCATGAACAGCGGGAACATGAAGGATGCCATGAACAGCACCGAGATCAGCGGAACGCCGCGAATCAACTCGACGTAAATGGTGCAGAAAGTCCGGATTGCCGGTAGCTTGGAGCGCCGCCCCAACGCGACCATGAGTGCGATGGGGAAGGCGGACACCATTGACAAGGTGGACAGCAAAATGGTCAGCGGCAAGCCACCCCAACGGTCGGTTTCGACCTTGCTCAAGCCCGCGACGTTGCCATACATGAGGGCAAAGAATATCGAGAGCACCACCACCCAAACGATGACCATCCAGGAGCGCCAGAAGGCGCGGGTACAGCTCATCACCAACAGACCCAGCATCAAGCTGGTGGCAATCAGCGGGCGCCACTGTTCTTCGAACGGATAGCGACCGAACAGGATGAGTCGGTACTTCGCCGCCACCACGCCCCAGCAAGCCCCCACGCCATCAACGCGGCAGGCGTCGAAGTTGGGAATCCAGGACGCCCGAACCAGCGCCCAGCCGAGGAATTGTGGAATCACGTAGAGCAATGCGCCACCGATGATGATCGTCATGATGGACGTGATCAGGTCGCCGAAAAGATTGCTGCGAATCCACGCGATGACGCCTTCCGTCTTGAGAGGCAGCGGGCGCGCTTTGATGGATTGAAAAGTTTGTGCGGTCATGGTGAGCTCTTTCAACGTTCCATGATGGCGGCACGACTGTTGTACCAGTTCATCAGCACTGCGGTGGAGAGCGATGTCGTGAGGTACACCAACATGACGATGGAGATGCATTCGACGGCACGTCCGGTCTGGTTCAAGGCGGTGTTGGCAATGGAGACCACATCCGGATAACCGATGGCCACGGCCAGGGACGAGTTCTTTGTAAGGTTCAGGTACTGGTTCGTCATGGGCGGAATGATCACGCGCAGGGCCTGGGGCAGTCGCACCAGGCGCATGGTTTGGCCCGGATCCAAGCCCAGTGCCGCCGCAGCCTCGCTTTGGCCGCGCGCCACCGACTGAATGCCTGAGCGCACCACTTCGGCCACAAAGGCTGCCGTGAATACGGTCAATCCGATGAGGACCGACAGAAACTCGGGCGTTAGTGAGCCGCCATTTTCAATGGCAAATTCGCCTTTGTGGGGGTACTCAAACGCGGTCGGGGCGCCGCCAGCGACCCAAGCCAGCAGGCTCACGGCCAGCGTGATCGCCACCGGAACCCAGAACATGCTCCTGAGGTGGCCCGTGGCTTCAAATTGCCTGAATGCCCATTTGCGATAGACGTAGGCCAGGATGAGTCCCGCCACCAGACCGATCGCCGCCCACAACTGGCCCGTAGCCCATACCGGAACGGGAAAACTCAGCCCTCCCTTGCTCAGGAAGAAGGGTCCCACCACCCACGCGTCGGCGGCCGCTGGGAGAACTTCAGTGAACAGCAAGTACCACATGAGCAGTTGCAGCAGCACGGGGATGTTGCGAAAACATTCCACGTAGGCGTAGCACAGTCCGCGCACCAGGGCGTTGCGCGAGAACCGTCCCACCCCCAAAAGCGTGCCCAGGATGGTGGTCAGAATGATGCCCAAGACGGCGACGCGCAAGGTATTGCTCAAGCCCACCAGAAACGCCTGCCAGTAGGGCTGGGCCGAGTCGAAGGGAAACAGGCTTTCGCCGATGTCGAAGCCGGCCGGGCCGGACAGGAAGTCGAATCCGCTCTGGATGCCGCGGATCTTCATGTTGTACAGCGTGTTGTGAGCGAGAAACCAGACGACGGCAATAATCAGTCCGATTGCAATCACCTGATAGATCAGACCTCGGAAGGCCTGACTGCGCCAGGACCAGAGTTTCTTTTTCGGTGGGGGCTGGGGTGTCATAGCGTGGTGCTTGTGAAGAAGCGGGTTGAGCAGCGGGGGCGATTTCTGCGAGTACAAAAAAAGCTGCCGGTACGCGTCATGTGTACCGGCAGCAGTTTTTCAGTCAATCAGGGATTGGCTGATCGCTTTAGCGGACTGGGTAGGCGTACATCAGGCCGCCTTTGTTCCACTGGTTATTCAAACCACGCGGCAAACCGAGGGGCGAGTTGGGTCCGACGTTGCGTTCAAAGCTCTCGCCGTAGTTGCCGGTGGCCTTGATGGCGCGCGCCAGCCATTCCTTGTCCAGACCCAGCAGTTTGCCAGTGTCCTCATTGCCACCGCCCAACAGGCGTTGCACGACGGGGTCGGTGCTGGCCTTCATCTTGTCGACATTGGCCTGGGTGATGCCATATTCCTCGGCTTCAATCAGACCGTACTGAACCCACTTGACGATGGCAAACCATTCGTCATCGCCGCGGCGCACCATCGGGCCCAGAGGTTCCTTGGAAATCAGCTCGGGCAGGATGATGTGTTCTTTGGGATCCTTGGCAACCTTGGCGCGGGTCGAAGACAGTCCGGAGGCGTCGGTTGTG
>CAIXNB010000041.1 GCA_903920695.1 uncultured beta proteobacterium | reverse complement strand
GCCGTAAGGCGTGCAGGGCCGAAACCCCGGCGCGCCGGTCATCAGTTCGCCCGCGCTCAGGGTGGCGTAGCCGTCCACATCCTTGCTCACCGAGATGGCCTCGATGACCTTGTGCGGATCGATGTGCTTGGGCAGCGGCATCTGCACCAGAATGCCGTGCACGGCCGGGTCGGCATTGAGCGTGGCGATGCGCGCGAGCAAATCGGACTCGGACAACGTGGCCTCGTACTTCTCGAATACCGAGCGCACGCCGGTGTCGGCACAGGCCTTGACCTTGTTGCGCACATAGACCGCGCTGGCTGGATCTTCGCCGACCAGAATGACGGCCAGGCCCGGCGTTACGCCGCGCGCTTTGAGCGCCGTCACGCGTGTGGCGACTTCGCTGCGCAGTTGGGTGGAGAGGGCGACGCCGTCGATGATCTGGCCGAATGTTTGTTGGGTCACGATTGCAGTTCCATATGTGAGGACGCCCGCTGGTCCGGCTGGGGCGGCGGGCGTCGCGGGCGATAAAGAAACGGTCTCAGGCTTTGGCAGGGGCTTGTCCGAGGGCAATCTTGAGCAGATCGGCCACTGTGTTGGCGTTGAGTTTTTCCATGATGTTGGCGCGGTGGGCTTCCACCGTTTTGATGCTGATGCCCAGGTCATCGGCAATCTGCTTGTTCAGACGTCCGGCGACGATGCGCTCCAACACCTGCGCTTCGCGCAGTGTCAGGCGCGCCATCAGCGCGCCGCGGTTGGCAGCACTCTGATGTTCGGCAAAGGCGTCCTTGGCCTGGTCCAGCATGCGCTCGACCAGGGTCACCAGTTGATCTTCCTTGAACGGCTTCTGGATGAAGTCCATCGCGCCTTTCTTCATGCTGTCGACCGCCATCGGCACATCGCCGTGGCCGGTGATGAACACGATGGGTAGCGGGGAGTGGGCTTCGATTAGACGGCTTTGCAATTCAAGACCGGTCATGCCGCCCATGCGGATGTCGACAATCAGGCAGGCCACCTCGCGCGCGTCGTAGCGACTGAGAAACGACTCGGCCGATTCAAAGCAGCGAACGCGGTATTCCTTGCCTTCGAGCAACCACTGAAGGGAGTCGCGGACGGCCTCGTCGTCGTCGACGACGTAAACCGTGCCCTTTTTCGGTATCAAACTCATGCTTTATTCCGGATTTACCCTGGAGTCCTTGGTTTTCTGCGGTGGACGGTGTGCCGCTGGCGGCGCGGATTCCAGCACCGGAATCCAGAACGAGAAGCAGCACCCAGTAACCTCGGCGCCATTGTAGATGTTCTCGGCCTTCATCCGGCCCAAATGGGATTCGACGATGGAGCGGCACAGACTCAGGCCAATACCCATGCCGTCGGCCTTGGTCGAATAAAACGATTCATAGAGCCGCGCCATCACTTCCGGGGCCAGGCCCTGACCGGTGTCGGTGACGGTGAATTCGATCATGGGCTTGTCGTCCACGATGCCGGGCGCCACCCCCAACTTGACGCTGCGCTGCGCCGTTGGCCGCTGCGCCGAGTCGATCGAATCGGCCGCGTTCTTCAGCAGGTTGACCAGCACCTGTTCGATCAGGATCGGGTCCACCAGCAAGGCCGGCATGCGCGGTGCCACGCTGTGCGTGAGTCGCACATTGCGTCGGCGCATTTCGATTTCGGCCAGTTCCAGCGCTTCGTCCACCATGCTGGCGATGTCGGCCCGCGTCCGGTTCGGTTCGCTGCGTTTGACGAAGGAGCGGATGCGTTGAATGATCTGGCCGGCGCGCTGTGCCTGTTTCGCGGTTTTTTCCAGCGCACCGAGCAAGTCCTCGTCGCTGATCTGCTGCCCCTTGATGCGCGACACCATGCCGTTGCAGTAGTTGTTGATGGCGGTGAGCGGCTGGTTCAGTTCATGCGCCACCGCAGAGGCCATTTCACCCATGGTGATGAGGCGGCTGGCGCTTTGGGCCCGTTCTGTTTGCGCCGCCGATTGCGCTTCCGCGATGCGCCGGGCCGTGATGTCGGTGGCGATCACCATCTGTGCTAGGCGGCCATCAACCCAGCTCAGGTAGCGCGTGCGGACCTCCAGCCATTTGCCCAGGGCATCGAGGTAGATTTCGGAACTTTCGGCTTCGGTATCGGGCAGGGAATTGGTTGGCAGGCCGGCGAAGGCATCGACGTTGTCCAGCGATTCGTCGCTCGGCGCCGTTTCGGGCATGCCGGCCTCGGCCACCAGTTGCAGGTGGCCACCGGCCTGCGTGCCAAACCACAGGCGGTACAGCTTGTTGGCAAACAGCAGTTCGTCGCTGCCCAATGGCGCCACCGAGATCGAGGCATCGAGCGCTTCGAGCACGGTGGTGAAACGTTCATGCGATGCCGACAACTGGTCCCGGATCCGGTTCGGCTCGGTGATGTCGGTCATCGAGGTCATCCAGCCGGTTTGTACGCCACGGGCGTCGATCAGCGGCGATACATAGAGCCGAGCGTCGAACAGGGAACCGTCGCGCCGTTTGACGCGGAACTGGACACCGCTGGGATCGATCTTGCCTGACAGCTCTTCTTCCAGGCGCGAGTTCAGTGAGTCGCGATCCGCCTCGGGCCAATAGGGGAAGGGTGCGGTGCGACCGACCAGTTCTGACTCGCTCCAGCCGGTCATCTGGCAAAAGGCGACGTTGACGTAGGTGATGCGGCCCTGCAGATCAAGCGCGCGCATGCCGGTCAGCATCGAGTTTTCCATGGCACGGCGGAACACGGTTTCCGATACCAGTGCCTGCTGGGCGCGCATGCGACGGCGCGTATGGCGCCAGTTGGCAATCAGCATCCAGGCCGTCATGGCGCTCAAGGCTGTGACCAGCCAGAACAGTCCGCTGCCGATGACGCCGAGCGAGGTCCGGTAGGCCTCGCCCCGGATGATCAGGCCGTTGCCGACCGGTGAGACCGGCACTTCGTAGGCGTTGACCGGGTTGTCCCAGGGTAGCGGATGGCTGGCCAGATTGCGTGCCGCGATGCGGGTGCCGGCCAGCAGGCCGCCCTTTGCATCGTGCAATGAAATCGCGTAGCGGGCCGAGACCTCGGCCGGCACACCGTAGGCAAACAAACCGTCGACCGAGTATTCCGCCAGCAGCACGCCGGAGAAGCGGGCGCGCTCGTTCAGCGGTATGTGCAACTGCAGGGCGGCTGATTCGCCGGGGGCCGCGACGCGCTGCGCATAGATCGGCTGCTGCAGGTCATGCGCCAGGCTGTAAGCTTTTTCTGTCTCATCCATCTGCAGCGTGCTGCTGACAGTGCGGCGCTGGCTGATGGACAGGCTGGCATTGCTGACGCTGGCG
>CAIXNB010000040.1 GCA_903920695.1 uncultured beta proteobacterium | reverse complement strand
TGCAGAGCCCCCCGAGACCGTCAGGTCGCCCGCTATCGCCGTTCCCGCCGAGTTCAGGTTCAGGGTGCCCGCGCTCACCGTCGTCAAGCCGCTGTAGGTGTTCGTGCCCGACAGCGTCGTCGTGCCGCCCGTGGTCTTACTGACGCCTGCCGTGCCCGCCAGGGCGGCACTGATGGTGCCAGCCTGTAGGACGTAGTTACCTGCGTTCAGGGTCAGCGTGCCGTTCTGGATCGTGCCGCCACTCAGCCTCACACTGGCAAACTGCTGGTTCTTGGTTTGCAGGTCCAACGTACCGCCAGGAACCCACAGCGTTCCGGCCGGGTTCAACGAGCCGCTCAGGTTCAGGGTACCGGAGTCCACCTCAGTATTGCCCGTATAGCTGTTGGCACCCGACAGGGTCGTCGTACCCAACCAGGCCGCCAGCCCATTCGTGCCGCCCAGGATCGCGCTGGCCGTGCCGCCTCGCATGTCAAAGGCCCAGGTGCTGGTCAGGGTGCCAGTAGTGCCACTGATATTGCCGCTGCTCATCTGCACCGAACCGACCGTGTCACTATTGGCACCGATGTCCAGCGTGCCACCGGAGACGACGACGTTGGCGCTGTCCTTGATCTGGTTGGCCGCTTGCAGCACCGCCGAGCCCCCCGAGACTATCAGGTCACCGGCAATCGCGTTGGTGCCCACGGTCTTGTTCAGGTTCAGGGTACCGCCAGTTACCGTGGTCTGGAACGTGTAGGTGTTGGCGGTGCTGCCCGACAGCGTTACCGTCCCTGCGCCAGTCTTGCCGATGCCAAAATTATTGCCGCCATCGCCGATAGCTGCACTTACGGACAAACCCGTGCCAGTTGAGCTCAGCTCCGAGTATCCACCCAATGTGACGCCGCCTGTCGTCAGCGCGCCCGCACCAGTCGAGTTCGATATCGTGCCGCCGTTAATCGTCACCGCGTTGGGGACCGTGGCCCCACTCTTGATATCCAGTGTGTTTGCGCCTACCGCAATGGTGCCTGTGCCGGCCGCGCCGCTTGCACCACTGATTGCCAATGTGCCTGCGCTGATCGTGGTCCCTCCGCTGTAGGTGTTGGCCTGCCACAGATCTAGCGTCCCCGCGCCCGTCTTAATCAAGCCACCCGTCCCCGCAAACACTCCAGTTTGATTGGCTGCACCTGAAATGTTGATAGTCAACAGACCGGCTCCAGTGTTGATTGCGTTGAGCCCCATATTCGCTGCCTTGAGAGTGATTGCGCCACCTGTTGACACCAACACGCCCGGCCCGGAGATGATGCCTGTACCGCTCGCCGGACCACCGGCATCGTTCGCTGTGAGACTGATATCTCCGCCATTAGTGGTGATGCCAGCAGTCAGGATGATGTTGTTGCCCGCCAATGCCGTCAGCCCAACGCCTGGTCCTGCAATATTGACCGCCGCATTGACGTTGATGTCGTGTTTAGCCTGAAGGGTGACGTCGGCTATGGCACCGTTGATGGATGCAACATCAATGGCGGTAGAGCCAACGCCCAGATCTGCGGTCACAAACGCATCCACCTTTGTCAGATCCGCGGTATCGGCTCCAGCCGCTACGATGTTGATATCCGTCGGATCAAGCAACCAGGATCCAAGTTTTCCCTTAAGTGCCGATGTATCAACCTTGCCCGTCGCGATCGACAAATCGCCCTTACCCGAAGTTTCCACAAAACCGCCATCACCGCCACCAGCGCCACCGCGGGCTTCAATACTGCCGTTAAAGGACGTAGTGCCGTCGGCCCACACCACCACCTTGCCACCTTTGCCGGAGTCTAGCGCGTTGGCCTTGATGCTGGCATTCGTGCCGACCACCGTCGCGTTCGCGGTTGGCACTCCGCCCTGGCCATGCAGGTCGCCGCCCACCAGCACTGTGCCGCCACCGGCTGCGCCTGAGGCGTCAATTGCCGCGTTGCCAAACAGGCCCACGCGGTCTCCCAGCACCTGTACCGTGCCGCCGGTCTGGCCGGTGCCGGCGCCCGTGGCTGTGATGGAGCCGGTCACAACGGCGTCACCACCAATTGCCCTCAGCGTGATAAGGCCACCCTCTTTGCCAACTGAATTGGCTCTGATAATGCCGGTCTGATTGACAACCGTTGTCAGCGCCCCATCCAGAGAGTTGGCAGTTAGCGCAACCCGTCCGCCGTCGGCGCTGATAACACCGGAGTTGTTGACGATGGCACCTAAGGCGCCGGCATCAACCGAAAATTTCACCACACCATCACCCTGAGGATCGATCAATACGCGCGAACCAGCGGCCAGACCTACGGTTCCGCCAGGCGCACTGATCTGCCCTTCGTTGGAAACACGATTACCTGCAAGAATGACATAGCCGTACGGGGCAGCCACAATGGTGCCCTGATTGACCACTTCACTCAGTCCCGACCCTGCGGGTGCGGTCAACAACATCCGGCCTGCCATGAAATCATCATTGGACATGGACAGTGTTGTTGCCAGCAGCGCTGCCGTATCGACTCTGGCAGTTGGTGAAAAATAGACGCCGTTTGAGTTCAGCAGATACACCTGCCCGTTCGCCTTCAGAGAGCCATAGATCCCGGAGGGATCGTTGCCGACGATGCGGTTCAATGCAATTGAGGTGGCGCTGGGCTGCACGAACACCACCGACTGATTGGTGTTGATACTGAAACTCTGCCAATTAATGCCGACACGGTCTGTACTCTGTGTGATCGTCATATTGTTGGCACTGGGCGTGCTGATCGTTGCCCCACCCGCCACAACCGCCCCACCTGTCGGCAACGCGAATGCCGGACTGAACAGCACTGACATCAACAGTGCAAGCGGTCCCGAAACAATTTCGTGGTTGCGATATCGGTAAGTTGCCCAGACCTTTCGTGTCAGCCGCACACGAACAAAGCAAAATAGGCGCATCCCCGTGCGACGCGCGATGCGGGCGGCTTCAGTCTTAATTTCGTTCATGGTGTTCATGTTCATCTACCTGTTTGCTGTGGGCGAAATCCGTCAGTTAACGTTGTGACAAGGCCGCCCGGAAATACTTCTTGACCCTAGCCCGAATTTGCTGGTAAATCGCTATCGGGCAGCGCCCCCTTTTTAGAACCAATTTTGAAGCGTGAACCACACTTGGGGGTTCCGTTCGTCGGTCTGAGTGCCATCGGTTGGGATCGTTGCGTCCTGCCGCTTTTTGGCAATATGCAATGAGGCAGTGGTTTTTCCTTCGGTGCCGACTCGCAGACCGAGGCCCAGGGAATCGAAAGTTGAACTGTTGCTTACTGCGCCGTCGGCAGGAAATTTCCGAAAATGAATGGCGGCAGCATCGTAAAAAGCTAGCGCATTCAGAGGCATACCAAACATTTGAATCGGAAGCCTGTAACGCAATTCGGCCGAGGCCAGCAAACCTTCGTCTGCCGTTCCGCTGGGCACCGGATATCCTCTGACACCTGTGGGTCCACCGAGGCTCACACGCTCGGCTCCTCGAAGATTTCTGGAGGCGATCTGTCCACTCAGCGTCAGTGAGAGTGAGAGTCCATCCGATAAGAACTGAACTCGCTGCGCATCAAAATTCAGTTTTGCGAAATTACCGACTGTTCCTTCCCTGTCAATATCAGGCGTCATTCCGGCCTTTCCGTAAGTAGCCATCACGGAGTAGATCGTGTTGGACCCCTGGCTCCCGAAGATTGATTGCTGTCTGTTTCCCTCGGAATCAAATTTGTTCTCGCTCGTTGAGCTGCCAAGCAAGCCGACGCGGACAGTGTCAATTGTTTGAGCTGTATCTTGGTTGTAAGCCGCCGTGATATCCCGCAATTCTTTGTGATCGATACCCCCGGAAAAAACCAAATTGTCGAATCGACCCCGCACCAGAGGCTGAATCACCGTCGCGGAAATGACGTCTGCGCTACCGGATGCGTCCAACTTGTCAAAATTTTGTCCCACCAAACGATACACGCTGTGACTCAAGCTGAAATTGAGCTTGGTAGCGCTCGGGCCTACAGGCACCGTGTAGCCGACACGTGCCAGCCCGTTTCCGCTCTGATCCGTCGGCTGTAGACGCAGTGAAAACTGATCACCCATATCGAAGGGATGATCAACGTTAACGAACGCGGTGGCGCGATACTCTCCTGTGGCCTTGGCACCCATATTGTCAAGCATGAGCGAGGTTTCTACCCTCTTACCCTCTCTCGCAAACACATCAATCGTGATGTCTGCCTCGCCGACGTTAGCGCCAGCAGTCAACACTGCGGATGCGTCAATACCAGGCAAGTCTTTCAATAAATAAATGACTTTTTCCAACTCGTACTGTTGAATAGGTGCGCCCGGCTTTAAATGGGCATTTGCAATCTGAAGCACCTTCTGCTCAGAAATTCCGGTGCCGCTGGCCACCGGCGTGGTGACCTTCCCGATGCGCGCTTCAACCACTGCGATTTGAACGACTGCACCTTCTGGAGAAAACTGTTGTTCGGGCAGATAGACATCCGTCAAAAGGTATCCGGCAGCAGCGTAATACTTCCGCACCGACTCCAGTGCATCGATTAGCTTGCTGAGTTCAATGACTTCACCCTTGACACCCTGTATCTGGGCCAGCAAAGTCTCGCTATCGAATATCGAGTTGCCAGAAATTTGCACACCTGTAACCAGCACTTTTTCAGCCCAACCACTCTGACTCCGAACTGACAAAGCTCGCTGAGCCTTGGGCAGCGTCACTTGTGGCGTCTCGGCTACGGGCGCCGGGGTTGTCAATAATTTGTTGGATTCCTGGACCAAATTGCCGGAATCAGGTCTCTGCTGCGCTTGTGCCGTTAGCGCCAGGACGGATAAAAGCAGACAGACGCCTGCTTCGTGCTTATGTATATAGCGTATTCTCAAGTTCCACTCCCTAACCAACAAAACGTAAACACTTGCAATTTTTCCAAGCAATGCGTCCACGCAAAAAAACGTCATCAGGTAATCAATCTAGCGCCCTATTGACGTTACCAAAGAACCTGCCATACGCCCAGTCACGTATGTCACGATTTATTACATCGTAACGTTAAAATTATCAATCTGTCTATAGGTTCTTTCACCTTGATTGGCGAATCTTCTTCAAATACAACTTTTTTCATCGCTTGGTTTTGAGCTCGACAAGCCCCCTAAAATCTGAAACCTCTGCCACATTCTTCTAGTCAAACGCCTCCGTGACGCACCCTAAGACTCTTGGTCGCTACGAAATCATCAAGCTCCTTGGGAAGGGTGGGATGGGTTCTGTCTATGAGGCGTTCGACCCCAACATCAAACGACGAGTCGCGATCAAGACGATTCTGGTCGACAACCTTACAACTCAACAGGCGGAAGAACTCAAGGCGAGATTTCTTTCGGAAGGTCGGGCTGCAGGCCTTCTTCAGCACGACAACATCATCAGTGTTTTCGATGCGGATCGTGATCAAGGAACCGCTTACCTTGTGATGGAACTGGTTCTGGGAGAGGACCTGGAAAAGCAAATAAAAAGGGGGACGCGCTTCTCGCTTGATCGTGTCTTCAGCATCATGAGAGATTTGCTGGCCGCGCTGGACCACGCTCATGGCAAAGGCATTATCCACAGAGACATCAAACCCGCCAACTTGGTTATTGAATCTTCTGGGCGCGTCAAGCTGGGTGATTTTGGCGTAGCCAGGAACACGGGAGGCGGAGACTCTGAATTAACCAGCTTAGGAAGCCCAATTGGTACATACCGGTATATGTCGCCGGAGCAGATGGTCATGGACCAGGTCGACGCGCGAACGGATATTTGGAGTGCCGGCGTCATTCTTTATCAATTGCTAACAGGCCGACCACCTTTTGACGGCAGTAATACGACAACTGTCATCATGGCGGTTCAAAACGAAACCCCACAGCGCGCAAGTTCGCTGAATCCGAGCATCCCGCCTGATATGGATGCGGTGATTTATAAGGCACTGGCAAAACAGCCGTCGCAGAGATTCGCAAATGCGCGTGATTTCTACCTCGCATTGCGCAACGTACGTCAAGCTGCTCTACAAGGCAATGTTGCAGGAAAGGGGGCATCTCCATTACCACCGCTTCCACCGACTCCGCCAAGCGCGGCCACGGGTGTACCCATCACCCAGACTGGGACGCCACTACCACAGTCGTCTGCCATTACACAGGAAATGGAACTCGTGTATTGGAAAGAGATTCAGGATTCGAATGATCCTGACGACTTCAAGGATTACCTGCTTCAGTTTCCGCACGGCGTGTATTCATCATTGGCCAACCGACGGCTAAAGCGTCTTTCCCCAGGCCCGCCTAATTCGACGTCGGGTGCCAATTCGCTTGGCGGTGACACCAATAGATCCCAGGGTCCCCGAACAGACACCGGGACTGTGGCTGACGAGGCTGACCTACTGGCGACACAATTCCGTCCTCCCACGCGCGATCGAATCCAAGCAGCAGCGAGACCTGTTCTTGATCAAGACAGTATTGCCAACCAAGCGGTACCGGACGAAACGGTTATCGCTGGCATGACTGCCACCGAAGCCAAGGCCATCGCAGACAAGGCTGCTGCAGATAAAGCCGCCGCCGAGCGCGCAGCAGTTCAAAAGGCTGCCGAGACCAAAACGAACGCTGACAAGGCGGCTGCAGCTAAAGTTGCCGCCCAGCGCGCAGCAGCCCAGAAGGCCGCTGAAGCCAAGGCCATTGCTGACAAGGCCGCAGCTGATAAAACTGCCGCAGACAAAGCAGCCGCCGAACACGCAGCAGCCCAGAAGGACGCCGAAGCCAAGGCCATCGCCGACAAGGCTGCGGCTGATAAAGCTGTAGCAGACCAAGCAGCCGCCGAACGCGCAGCAGCCCAGAAGGACGCCGAAGCCAAGGCCATCGCCGACAAGGCTGCGGCTGATAAAGCTGCAGCAG
>CAIXNB010000039.1 GCA_903920695.1 uncultured beta proteobacterium | reverse complement strand
GCTGCCGCTGTTCTTGCCAGTGCTGCCGATCACACCGCCTGCGCCGTCGCGGATGCTGAAGTAGACCCGATCGGTGGTGTCGGCAGTGAGCTCGCCGACGCTTGGCGTGTAGGTGATGCTGCTGATATTCGACTGCGCGAACAGCGAGCCGACCACGAGGGTGGCGCCGTTAAGCGTCAGTGTGCCTTGGGTCGGCAGTTCTTCGACGCGGTAGAGAATCTGCACCGCACTGTTGTCAGGATCGTAAAGGTGCAGATTGCCGCTGAGGCCGGCGACGAGCGTCGAATCATTGGTAAAGCTGCCGCTGAGGGCGGCCGTACCGTGTTCATTGACGTTAAGCGCGACCGAACTGAATGTCGGTGCGTTATTGACCGGACTCACATTCAGCGTGGCGGTATTGCTCGCGCTGCTGTACGGCGACGTGCCGGTCAACGACGTCGTATCGCCGTTGCCGCCGGGCGTACCGGCGCTGGCGTCCCAGGCGGTGTAAGTCAAGGACACGGTGCCGGAGTTCTGGTTGTCAATATGACTATTGTGCGTGGCGACATACTCGACCTGGGCATCGCTCGGCAGCAGCAGGGCACTGCTGGCGGCGACAGCGGGAAAGGCCGTCCAGCTACCGCCGCTCAACTGGTAATACCAGGCTCCAGTCATCCCGCTGGCGGCGGTGCTGGGGGCTGCTGTGATGGCAACGCCCATCGCAGTACCGCTGTCGGTGTCGCTCCAGATGGGGTTACTGCTGGCGTTGGTGAGCAGATTGCCGACGGTAAAAATGCGGGTGACGTCTTCGGCCTGGGTCAGAACCACGCCGCTGGACGTTACGACGGGCTGATCGTTGACGCCGGTGATGGTGATGGCCAGGGTCGAAGACGACGTGGCGTTGGCCGTGTCCTTCATCGTGTAGTTGAAGGTTTCGGTCAGCGTGCTACCGGCGCCTAGCGCTTGCACGACCACATTGGTGTTGTCCAGCGTATAGGCATAGCTGCCGTCGGCATTGAGCGTCAGGCTGCCGTAGCTGCCAACAAGCGCACTGCCAAGGGTGCCTGCGGTACCGGCGCCGAACGTGGCACCGGTACGGATGGACTGCACGGTCTTGGTATCGCCAACATCGGCATCGGTGTCATTGGCCAGGACGCCGCTGGCCGCGTCGCGGGTGACGCTGCTGCTGTCTTCGGCAATCGTATCGACATCGGCGACAGCGACGGGATTGTCGTTGATGGAGGTCGAAATAACCGTGGTGGTGCTGTCGGTGACGGTGGTGGTGCCGTCGTTGACTGAAATGGTGAAGCTTGTCGTTTCGGTGGAACCCGGCGCAACCCGATTGGCAGTTGGTGTGAAAACCAGCCCGCGAATGGCGGCCTGGGCCGCAACGTCATTGCCAGTGAAGGTGTAAACGCCTGCGCTGAAGCTGCCGCCGCTCAGATTAGACAAGGTGCCTTTTGCGGCGACGTCCAGCGTGACGGTCAAGGTTTGGATGTTGCCCGCATCTGCGTCGGTGATCGTGACCATCGAGAAAGGTGTTTGGGTGGCCTTATCGTTGACCGTTTGTCCCGCTACCGCAGAGCCAATCACTGGCGGCGCCAACAGCCCGTCGTAGCCCGCCAGCGCCTTGTCCGACAAAGCCAGCTTCGCGTCGATCAGACCGGTGCGGGCTTCCAGCACCCAGTCGCCGCCTTTGGCTGCGCTACCGGTGGCATCGGTAGAAGCCGCAATATCAGCACCCGTCAGCGAAGCCAGTTGCGTTATGAGCGCGCTGCCAGCCGGTCCGGCGGCCACGTCGCAACCAAACAAAAGTATGTCGGCGTTGGCCGACAGGTGGCTGCCCCAACCCTGCACCTGGGCGTTGTGGCTGCTCAGGGTGGCGCTGTTGAGGGTGTCGCTACCCAAAGTGATGCTACCGCTGCTGCCGTGACTGATGATCTGGATCGACTCAATGCCGGTGGCGTTGCCGATGGCCTGGGTGATGGCATCGAGGCCCGATTCGCCGGCCTGGATGACGCGCACCTGGATATTACCGGGCAAGTCAACCAGCAAGCTCTGGTAATCGGCAACCCGGGCATCCACCACCAGCAGCGTACTGGGTGCTGGCGGCGCTGCGGGGGTGGTGTCAACGTGATTGTCAAGCAGATGGTCCTCGACCGCCGCGGCGCCGGCAGCATCGAACATGATGCGGGGTTCAAGAGCGAGCGCGCTGCTGCGCGGGCGAAAAGACAGGCGGTTTTTAGTCATCTGGTGTAGCTCCAATTTCGAACTACATCTTATGCGGTCCGGTGTTTCTTCAGGCAGGCGGTTTGCCCCCGCGGATTCTATATGTAAGCAGGTGTAATTCGCCCTCTTGGTCAAAATCACTTGATTCGATAACTATTGAGTTCACTGATATTGGCGTGTTTGGCCTGTCCCACCAAGACAACACCATCAGACCGCACTGCTTCAAGCCCCCACCCGCAACCCCAACAGCGCCCTCGCCTCCGCCGGGCTCGCCACCTCACGCCCGGCCCGGCGCGCGCAGTCGGCCAGGGCGGCGATCAAAACGCCGTTACCGCTGGCTTTGGCGCCGTCGGGCAGATAAAAGGTGTCTTCGAGGCCGGTGCGCAGCATGCCGCCGAGCTCGGCGGTCTTTTGATGTACGGGCCAGATCTCGCTGCGGCCGATCAGGGTGGCCTGCCAGACGCTGCCGGCCTCCATCCAGCGCGGAATCAGCGCGAGCAGATCGGCGTCACACGGCATACCCGACGCCACGCCCATCACCAGGTTGTATTCGGCGCGACCCATGTCGGGTTTGAGCATGCCGCTCTTGATGAACATGCCAACCGAGCGCACGATGCCCACGTCAAAACATTCGAACTCCGGGTGCACCTGGCATTCCTGCATCACGTCGAGAAACTGTTGCACCTTGCTCACCGGGTTGTCGAACACCATGGGCGACCAGGCCCATTGGCCATCGTCCTTGATCTTGAGGTAGTTCAGGCTGCCGGCGTTGCAGGCGGCAATCTCGGGCTTGACGCGCCGGATGCACGCCAGCGGGCCCGAGATGTCCTTGCCAACCGTGCCGGTGGTCAGGTTGATGATGACGCCCGGGCAGGCAGCGCGGATCGCGTTGACGACCGACTCGGCCACGTCCGGCTCCCACGACGGCATATGGCCCAAGCCCTCCTCCTGCATGCGCACATGCACGTGCATGATGGACGCACCGGCGTTGAAGGCATCACGCGCCTGCGCTGCCATCTGCGCCGGCGTTACCGGCACCGGGTGCTGCTTGGGGTTGGTCAGAACGCCGGTCAGGGCGCAAGTCAGTATTGCTTTGTCCATCATGCTTCCTTGTTTTCATCGAGCTTGATTTCAACCAACAGGGCGCCCGCGTCGACCTGCTCGCCCACCTGCGTGTGCACGGCAGAGACGGTGCCAGCGGCTTGCGCTGAAAGCCACATCTCCATCTTCATCGCTTCAACGCACAGCAGCGCCTGGCCCTCCTGCACGGCGTCGCCCACGGCCAGCAAAATCTGCGTGACCTTGCCCGCCACCGGTGAGCGCGCACGCGTTGCGTCCTGCAGCGCGCTCTTGTCCGGGAAGGGCGAGACCTCGTTGAAGACGAAGGCCGCTGCACCCAGCGCCATGTGCAATTCGTAGCTATCCATCACGGCAGCGGCACGCCGTGTGACGCCATCAACTTCGTAGTGCATTTCACCGGCCTCGAAGTGCATGATGCGCACGCGGTGCGTCTGCCCACCCAGCGTGACCAGCACTTGGCCGAGGCGGTCGGGCTGCACGCGCAGGCTGCGCACGTCAGCGTCGCAGCGAAGCGGGATATCAAACGCCGCCACGCTGTTGGCGCGCCAGTTGGCGCCGTTCTGCAAGGCAAAAGCCGCAGCAGCCAGACACCAGCTAGGATCGTCTGGCAGCGGGCGCTGCAGCAGTGGCTCGCCGCGCTCCAGCCACTGATCGATCAGCGTGGTCGTCATGGTTGCGGTGCGAAACGCCGTGTGGTTCAGCAGGTCTGACAGGAAGCGCGCGTTGTTGCGCAGGCCCAGCAGCGGCGCGTTGGCCAGCGCGGCGCGCAGGCGACGGATGGCGTCGTCGCGGTCCCGGCCATAGGCGATGAACTTGGCGACCATCGGGTCGTAGAAGGGCGAGACCTCGCCGCCCTCCTCGATGCCGTGGTCGATGCGCACGCCTTCAAACAAAGCCTGCTGAGGGCGCCAGCAGCGCACCGTGCCTGTCTGCGGCGCAAAGCCGGCGTAGGGGTCTTCCACGTACAGGCGCGCCTCGATCGCATGGCCCGTGAGGCGCACTTGGTCCTGCGTCACCGGCAGCGGCAAGCCCGCTGCAATCATCAACTGCCACTCAACCAGATCAAAGCCGGTTACCAGTTCGGTCACCGGGTGCTCAACCTGCAGCCTCGTGTTCATCTCCAGAAAATAGTGCTTGAGCGCGCCATCGACGATGAACTCCACCGTGCCCGCGCCACGGTAGCCCACCGCCAGTGCGGCGGCCACGGCGTCGCGGCCCATGGCCTCGCGCATGCTGGGGCTGACCACGGGCGACGGCGCTTCCTCAATCACCTTCTGGCGGCGCCGCTGCGCCGTGCAATCGCGCTCGCCCAGGTAGACGGCATTGCCGTGGGCGTCGGCAAAGACCTGAATCTCGATGTGCCGGCCATCGTCGATGAGCCGCTCCAGCATCAGCGTGCCGTCGCCAAACGCGCTTTGCGCCTCGCGTCGCGCGCCGGCCAGTGCTGCGGCAATTTCTTCCGCCGCGCGCACCAAGCGCATGCCGCGCCCGCCGCCACCCGCCACAGCCTTGACCAACAGCGGAAAGCCGAGCTTGAGCGCCTCTTGCGTGAGCCGCGCATCGTCCTGTTCCTCGCCCAGATAGCCCGGCGCGCACGGCACGCCAGCGGCGAGCATGCGGCGCTTGGCCAGCGCCTTGTCGCCCATGGATGCTATGGCCGAAGGCGGCGGCCCGATAAAGACCAGACCCGCATCCAGACAAACCTGGGCAAAGCCGGCGTTCTCGCTCAGAAAGCCATAGCCGGGGTGCACGGCATCAGCGCCGGTCTTGCGTGCGGCGTCAATCAATGTCGCGACGTTGAGATAGGAATCAGCCGCCGCCGAAGCGCCAATGTGCACCGCTTCGTCAGCCAACCGCACATGCGGCGCGGCCTGATCGGCATCGCTGTAGACGGCAACGGTTTGATAACCGAGCTTGCGTGCGGTGCGGATCACTCTGCAAGCGATCTCTCCGCGATTGGCAATCAGGATCTTGGAAAAACTCATGGCATCGCCCAGTTCGGTTTGCGTTTTTGGATGAAGGCCATTGCGCCTTCGAGTCCCTCGGAGCCTTGCGCGGCACGCGAGAAGATCTGTGCGGCCTGCGGCACCAGATCGGCCGGCGGCGTCAAGCGCGCTTTGGCCATCAAGGCCTTGGTGGCGGTGATGGCACCGGGTGCACAAGCCAGGATGTTGCCCAGCACGGCGTCGAGCGCGGCATCAAGCTGGTCAGGGGCATGCACCGCATGGACCAGGCCAATCGCCAGAGCCTCGCGCGCCGCGACGCGCCCGCCGGTCACGGCAAGGCGCTTGGCTTGCGAATAGCCGAGTCGTTCCACCAGAAACGGTGCGATCTGTGCCGGCACCACGCCCAGCGCCGTCTCGGGCAGCCGAAACAGCGCCGTTTCATCGGCCAGCGCCACATCGGCGACGCAAGCCAGACCAAAGCCCCCGCCCATCACGCTGCCTTCCAGCAGCGCCACCAGCGCCAGCGGCGTACTGGCGTAGGCCACGCAGAGTTCACCGAACTGCTGGTTCGCCTGCGCGATGGCATCGGGCGCATCGCCGTCAGACGCATCGCCCTGCATCGCGCGCATGCGCGCCGCTGCCATGTCCTTGAGGTCGGCGCCAGCGCAGAAATGGCCACCGGCACCGCGCAGTACCAGCACCCGAACGCCACCGGCTTCGGCGTCGGCGAGCGCCGTGCGCAATTCGCCCACCATGCGCAGCGACATGGCGTTGCGCAGGGCCGGACGGTTCAGCGTGACATGAAGGACCGGGCCAATCTGCTCAAGCCGGATGTCTTCGAAAGTCATGCCGCTCAGGCCTTGCCAGGCAAGGTGCCTTCGAGCTTGCAGATGATGCCGAGCATGATTTCGTCGGCGCCGCCGCCAATCGAAATCAAGCGGCTGTCGCGATAGGCCTGCGAGATCGGGTTGTTCGACGTAAATCCCATGCCGCCCCAATACTGCAGGCAACTGTCGGCCACCTCGCGGCTCAGGCGCCCGGCCTTGAGCTTGGCCATGGACGCCAACCGCGTCACGTCCTTGCCCGAGATATAGGACTCGACCGCGCGGTAGGTCAGCGAGCGCAACGCTTCAACCTCGGTACGCAACTCGGCCATCCGAAAGTGAACCACCTGGTTGTCCAGAATCGGCTTGCCAAAGGTCTTGCGCTGGCGCGTGTACTCAATGGTCTGGTCAATCTGCCGATCAAGCGCACGCAGTGTGCCCGCCGCGCCGTAGAGCCGCTCTTCCTGAAACTGCAGCATCTGCAGCATGAAGCCAATGCCTTCCTGCCCGATCAGGTTGCGCTGCGGCACGCGCACGTTGTCGAAGAACAGTTGTGCCGTGTCGGATGAATGCATGCCGATCTTGCTGATCTTCTGACGTGTGATGCCGGGGCTGTCCATGCGCACGATGATCAGCGACTTGTTCTTGTGCACCGGTCCGTCCGAGGTATTGGCGAGCAGGCAGCACCAGTCGGCCTGCATGCCGTTGGTGATCCACATCTTGGAGCCGTTGATGAGGTAGTCGTCGCCATCCTTGCGCGCCGTGGTCTTGACAGCGGCCACGTCGGAGCCGCCGCCGACTTCGCTGACGCCAATGCAGCCAACCATGTCGCCGGCAATGCTGGGCGCCAGAAACTCGCGCTTGAGTTCATCCGAGCCAAAGCGTGCCAGCGCCGGCGTGCACATATCCGTGTGCACACCAATGGCCATCGGCACGCCGCCGCCATTGCAATCGCCCAACGCCTCGGCCATCACCATCGAGTAGCTGAAGTCCAGTCCCATGCCGCCGTACTCGACCGGGTACTTGATGCCCAGCAGGCCGAGGTCGCCCATCTTCTTGAACAGGGCGTGCGCCGGGAATATCCCAGCTGCCTCCCACTCGGCGACATAGGGGTTGATTTCCTTGGCGACAAACTTGCGCACGGTATCGGCAATCTGTTCGTGTTCGGGGGTGAATTTCATAGGGGCCTTTCAGGTGAGTGTCTAAATCAATTTCTGCGTTCAGTGGCTCTTCTCGTCATTGCGGACTCGCAGGTCGTGAGGAGCGAGTTCCAGCTTGTCATGCCGGACTCCGATCCGGCATCCACTGCCACGCGGCCCTGGATTGCGGATCAAGTCCGCAATGACGATTACCGGGTTCACGTAGCATCACGCCTACATCCGCGCCACACCAAAGGTATTGGCGTGCAGCGTGCGCTGCCGTGCTTCTTCGGCCAGCGCCAGGCACAAGCCCAGCAGGCGGCGCGTGTCGCGCGGGTCGATGATGCCGTCGTCCCACAGGCGCGCTGTGCCAAACAGTGCGGTCGACTCCTTGTCCAGGCGCAGGCGCAAGCCGTCCGACATGGCTTTGAGTGCGTCCTCGTTGGCGGCCATGCCGCTGCGCTCGATCTTGGCCCGATTCAGGATGTCCATCACCTTGGCCGCCTGCGCGCCGCCCATGACCGCCGTGCGCGCAGTTGGCCAGGCAAAGATGAAGTTGGGATCAAAACCGCGCCCACACATGCCGTAGTTGCCGGCGCCATAGGAGCCACCGAGCACGATGGTGAACTTGGGCACGCGCGCGTTGGCCACGGCCTGGATCATCTTGGAGCCATGCTTGATGGCGCCACTGCGCTCGGCTACCTTGCCGACCATGTAGCCAGTCGTGTTTTGCAAGAAGATCAAGGGCGTGCCGCTTTGATCGCAGAGCTGGATGAACTGGCCGGCCTTGGTCGAACCATCGGGCTGGATCGGCCCGTTGTTGCCCAGAATCCCAACCAGCCGGCCCTGGATTCGCGCGTGTCCACACATCGTCTCTGCCGCGTACTCGGCCTTGAATTCAAGAAAGTCGGAGCCATCAACCAGGCGCGCAATGACCTCGCGCACATCGTAGGGCTGGCGCTCATCGGCCGGTACCAGGCCGAGCAATTCCTGCTCGTCAAACAGCGGTTCGGCAAAGCTGCCAGCAGCAGGTGCCTGATCCCAATTGAGCTTGTCCATCACCTCGCGCGCCATGCCGATGGCGTGCGCATCGTCTTCGCACAGGTACTCACCCAGACCGGTCACCTGCGCGTGGGTCTCGGCGCCGCCAATTTCGTCCTCGGTGCAGTCCTCGCCAATGGCGGCTTTGACCAGCGGCGGGCCGGCCAGAAAGATGTTGGAGCGCCCGCGCACCAGAATCACGTAGTCCGACAGGCCCGGCAGGTAGGCGCCGCCAGCGGTGGAAGAACCATGCACCACGGCGATTTGCGGCAAGCCAGCGGCCGACATGCGCGCCTGATTGGCAAAACTGCGCCCGCCCTCGATGAAAATTTCGCTCTGGTACATCAGATTCGCGCCACCGCTCTCCACCAGGTAGATCAGCGGCAGCTTGTTTTCGCGCGCGATCTCCTGCGCGCGCAAGGCTTTGCGCAAGCCCATCGGTGCGATGGTGCCGCCCTTGACCGCGCTGTCGCTGGCCGAGATCAGGCAGCGCTTGCCAGCGACCACGCCAATGCCAACGATGGAGCCGCCGCCCATTACTGACTTCTTGCCATCGTCGTCGTGCATGTTGAGCCCGGCCAGGCGACTGAGTTCCAGAAACGGCGAACCGCGATCGAGCAGGCGCGCCACGCGCTCACGCGGCAGCAACTGACCGCGCGCCTCGAACTTATCTCGCTTGGACTCGGATTCGGCAATCACCATCTGTTCCAGGCGCTGGGCTTCGCCGAGCATTTCGAGCATGCGCTGCGCATTGGCGGCAAACGCATCGGATTTGACTTTGATCTTTGAACGCAGAACTGGCATGGGCTGTGATCCTGTAATTGCTTCGGATTAAACCGGAAGGTGACGTTAACGTCAATCTGATTTCGTATAGGTATTTCCCCTATACTTCGCGTTACTCTGCGCTGCTACGATGCGGGGCAGTCAATTCATTTCACCCTCATCTCTTCCCAAGGACCACCATGAACCTCGAAGCCTGCACCGAAGCCATCCGCACCAAAGTCGGAGCCGACAGCGGTCTTAACGCCAGCCTCAAATTCGACTGCGGTGCCGACGGCACCATCTACATCGACGGCAAGTCCACGCCCAACACGGTGAGCAACAGCAACGATGAGGCCGACTGCACGGTCGGCATTACGCTGGAAAACCTCAACGCCATGCTGACCGGCGATCTGGAACCCGCAACCGGTTTCATGATGGGCAAGCTCAAGGTGACCGGCGACATGAGTGTTGCCATGCGCCTGCAACGCGTCATCTGATTCCCAGACGACGGACCAAGCCGGTGGCGTCTAGCGCTCTGCCCACAAAGGCGCCGCCGGCGCGCCGCAAGGCTGCCAGCGCCGCGGCCACCAGCGACGCCCAAGCCGTGGTCGATGCCCACCGCGACGTCGGCACGACAGAGTTGTTCGGCATCACGGAACTGTGCAAGGAATTCGGCATCAGCCTGCGCGCCCTGCGTTTTTACGAAGACAAGGGCCTGTTGGCGCCGCGCCGGGTTAACGGTGCCCGCGTCTACACGCGGCGTGATCGTGCCCGCCTGGCGCTGATCCTGCGCGCCAAGGACATCGGCTCGCCGCTGTCCGAAATCAAGCGCTACCTGGATCTGTACGGCGACCATGGCGAAGGCCGGGCCGAGCAATTGCGCTACGTCATCGACCGCACCGATACCGAGATTGCCGATCTGGAGCAAAAGCGCGCTCAGATCGACGCCACGCTGGCCGAGTTGCGCGTCATCAATGCCAGTTGCCGCCGGCATCTGGCATCACGTCAGCGCACGACCAAGCAAGCCGTTTAGGTGGATGGCGGCAGAAACAGACTTTGCAGATCGTTCAGAAAATCAAAGCCGCGCACCGTCGGCTTGACGCGGTCCAGATCGCGCTCCAGCAAACCCTTGGCCTCGGCGAGTGCCAAACCCTTTTGAATCGCCGTCATCGGCAACCCGGTGCGCTCACTGAAGTGCGACAGGGGGAAACCGTCTTTCAAGCGCAGCGCGTTAAGCATGAACTCGAACGCCAGGTCGGCGCGACTGACCTCGCCCTCCTGCGCCAGACAGTTCCCGGCCAGCGCTTTTTCCATGTACAGGCGCGGTTCGCGAAAGCGCACCTGGCGCACCACCCGGTGCGCGAAACTGATCTTGCTGTGGGCACCAGCACCAAGGCCCAGATAATCACCGAACTGCCAGTAGTTGAGGTTGTGGAAACAGCGGTGGCCAGCGGCCGCATAGGCTGAGACTTCGTAGCGCTGCAGGCCGGCAGCGCCGGTCATGTCGGTGATCAGGTCGAGCATGTCGTAGGCCGTGTCCTCGTCGGGCAGCGTCGGCGGATGGTGCGCGAAGTAGGTGTTGGGCTCAAGCGTGAGGTGGTAGATCGAGATGTGCGGGCTCGCCAGCGCCAGCGCCGTGGCCATGTCGGTGCGCAGGGTGCCGAGTGTCTGCCCCGGCAGCGCGTACATGATGTCGAGGTTGAAGGTATCGAAAGCCTGTGCCGCCTCCTCCACCGCGGCAATCGCCTGAGCGCGATCATGCACCCGGCCCAGGGCCTTGAGGAATTCATCGTTGAAGCTCTGCACGCCGACCGACAAGCGCGTCACGCCCGCCGCGCGGAAGGCACGAAAGCGGTCTTTCTCGAAGGTGCCCGGATTGGCTTCGAGCGTGATTTCGCAATCGGCTTCAAGGCGCAGGCGCGAGCGCACGCCACCGAGCAGGCGGTCCACCGCATCCGGCGAGAACAGGCTGGGCGTGCCACCACCAATGAAGATACTGCGCACCGTGCGGCCCCAGATCAGCGGCAGCGCCGCTTCCAGGTCCGCCATCAGGGCGTCGATGTAGCGCTGCTCCGGCAGATCAGCGGCGCGCATTTCATGCGAGTTGAAATCGCAATACGGGCACTTGCGCAGGCACCAGGGCAGATGGATGTAGAGCGAAAGCGGCGGCAGCGCCACCAGTTGCAGCGTGCCAGGCCGCAGGTAATGCTGCACATCCCGCGCTGCGACAGCCTCGGGCAGTTCACTGGCAATCGGGATCATGCGGGGCTCAACCAGCGCTCGCGCAGCAGTTCGGCCATGGCGCGAACAGCGCGACCACGATGGCTGTTGGCGTTCTTGACCTCGACCGGCAACTGGGCAAAGGTCTTGCCAAACTCGGGCAAATACATCACAGGGTCGAAACCGAAACCATTGCTGCCAAGCGGCTCACGCGCGATCTGACCCGTGACACGCCCAACCGCAATCAGCGGCTCCGGGTCCTGCGCCGAGCGCACGGCCACTAAGGTGCTGACCATGGCGGCACGCCGGTTCACCAAGCCCTGCATCTGTTCCAGCAGGGCGCGCACATTGTTGGCGTCACTTTTTTCATAGCCAAACTGCGTCGCGTAGTAGGCGGTATCGACGCCGGGCAGGCCACCAAAGGCATCGACACACAGGCCGGCATCGTCGGCCAGCGCCGGCAGACCGCTGTGCTGCGCCGCATGGCGCGCCTTGGCCAGCGCGTTTTCAACAAAGGTATGAAACGGCTCGGCGGCTTCGGGGATGCCAAGTTCGCCCTGCGCGACCAGCTCCAGGCCGAGCGGCGCCAGCATGGCGCGCAGCTCGGTGAGCTTGCCGGGGTTATTCGAGGCCAGGACAATTTTCATCGGCGTACTTCCGTCAAAGCCTCATGCATCCAGCAGCGACTGCTTCTGCAGCGCCACCAGATCACTGATGCCCTTTTCGGCCAGGGCCAGCAGTGCGTCCATCTCGCGGCGCGAGAAGGCAGCGCCCTCAGCCGTGCCCTGCACTTCGACGAAATGACCGGCACCGGTCATGACGACGTTCATGTCAGTGTCGCAGGCCGAGTCCTCGATGTACTCCAGATCCAGCAAGGGCGTGCCCCGCACAATGCCGACCGAAATCGCTGCGACGTGGTCACGAATCGGGGACTGTTGCAGCTTGCCCTGGGCCATGAGCTTGGCCACTGCATCCTGTGCCGCAACAAAGGCGCCGGTGATGGCGGCGGTGCGCGTGCCGCCGTCGGCCTGCAGCACATCACAATCGAGGTGAATGGTGCGCTCGCCCAGCAGGGTCAGATCAAAAACGGCGCGCATGGAGCGGCCGATCAGGCGCTGGATTTCCTGCGTGCGCCCGCTTTGCTTGCCGCGTGCGGCTTCGCGATCACTGCGGGTATGGGTGGCACGCGGCAGCATGCCGTATTCGGCGGTGACCCAACCCTCGCCGCTGCCGCGCTTATGCGGCGGCACTTTTTCTTCGACCGACGCCGTGCACAGCACCTTGGTGGCACCGAATTCAATCAGCACCGAGCCTTCGGCGTGAATGGTGTAGCCACGCGTGATGCGCACCGGTCGCAGTTGGTTCACGGCGCGTGCGCCGCTTCTCGAATATTCAGTCATCAATCAACCTCGATATAAAAAATGGCATCGGCATAGCCGACTTTGGGTATTAGACCCGCCAATCAGTCAGTCTGTTTGGCTCAAGCCTTATTGGCGGCAGATTGACGAATCGCCGCGTTGATCTTGGCTATGGAGCGGTCCATCGCCAGATCGTCCAGATCGTCCAGATCATCGTCATGGTCGTCATCCTGCTCAAGCCCGCTATGCTGGACTGTGGACTCGAAAACACGAGCCTGCCGCGATTCGGTCGAAATGCGTCCGGCAGCCTGCATGGCGCCATCGGGCGTTTCCCATTCCAGGCCGATTGCGGTCACGTTGTCACCTCTGTCGCCGGCCTTCAACAACGCGCTTTCGACCAGGGCCGGTACCGCTTCGCTGACTGGTTTCTGACTCAGACACGCGGTAATAGCGGCCTCGCTCAGGCAACTCCACAGACCATCCGAACACAGCAGCAGGCGGTCGCCCTTCTGCAGCGCAACCGGCCCGGCCAGTTCAAACACCGGCTTGACCGGTGAGCCCAAACAGGTGAACAGGACATTGCGGTTGATGCGCCGCGGCAAACGCAAAACGGCAGCCAAAGCGTGACGTCGTTCGGCAAAGGAATGGTCGCGCGTGCGCATCAGCAATTTCCCCTGGCGCACCAGATAAAGTCGGGAATCCCCACAATGAATCCAGCTGACCGTCCCGGCCTGCACCAGCGCCGCGACGATTGTGGTACGGGGCGTATCGGCCAGATCTTTCCGAGTTCCATGTCGGAGAATCTGGCGATGCGCGGTCATCACGGCAGCCGTCAGAAACGCGGCAACATCGGGCAAATTCGGTTGCGCTTCGTCCTGAAACAGCGCCGCCATAACCCGCAAGGCCAGGTCGGCTGCCACCTCACCCTGCGGGTGCCCGCCCATGCCGTCGGCCAGCAAAAATAGGGCTGACCCGCTGGTATAGCAGTAGCCCATCCGATCTTCGTTTTTGTCGCGGCCACCCTTGCGACTGAGCTGAAAAACAGAAAACTTCATTTCAGCTTGGCGCCAATGCCCGTGACTTTCTGAACGTTTTTCTTGGTGTCGGTCACCATGGTGTCGAACTGAAGGCGAACCTTCTCGCCAACGCTGAGCTTGGTGTAGCGACGCTCACCCTCGCGGCTCATCTCTTTTTGCAGGGCAAACACCGATTGCGGCCGCGACAGCGGATCGAGCGTCATGCACCACTCGACCACTTCAATCAGGTTGTCCGAATAGACCCCGCGCAAGCGCGTCAGGGCAATGGCGATGCGGTCCTTATCGAGACGCTGCGGTGCCTCGTTGGGCGGATAACCCTGCATACAGGCGTAAATACAGGCGCCGATCGCATAGATATCGGTCCACGGTCCCATGGTGGTGTCGCGCCGGTACATTTCCGGGGCCGCAAAGCCAGGCGTGTACATGGGACGAATGAAGTTGCCTTCCTTGCTCAAGACTTCGCGCGCCGCGCCAAAATCAATCAGCACGGCCCGGTTGTCATCGGTTACAAAGATATTGGCCGGTTTGATGTCCAGATGCAGCATCTTGTGTTGATGAACAATCCGCAAGCCGCGCAGGATCTCGTCAAACAGAGAGCGAATCGTCGACTCCCGGAACACCTTGGCCTTCTTCTGCTCACGCGCCGTGATGATGAAATCCTGCAGGGACGCGCCCTCCAGATAATTCATCACCATGTAGACGGTTTCGTTCTCGCGAAAGAAGTTCATCACACTGACCACCGAGGGGTGCGAGATCTGCGCCAGAGCGCGGCCTTCCTCAAAGAAACTCTTGAGTCCCAACCGGTACAGGGACAGTTTTTCTGGCGGCACATCCGGCTGCAAGGCACCAGGCGCACGACTGGCCAAGGAGGACGGCAGATATTCCTTGATCGCGACCTGTTGGCCCTCCGGATCAACGGCCAGATAGACCACACCAAATCCACCCGCAGCCACTTTGCGCACGATGCGATAGCCACCTATGACAGCGTCCGGAGGTAAGGGGGCTGGTTTGACCTTTGACATAATTTTCGAGTGAACTCCCGTTGGCCAGCTGAACCGGGTTATTCTCTGGCCCATTCCATTGTTCAAAGAGTCGCGATGCCAGTTTATAGCATGACAGGCTATGCCAGTGCCCAGCACAGCACAGTCCATTCCGAGCCTGAATCGAGAACCGCCGCGCCCAGTCAATTGGGCCTCGAAATCCGCTCCGTCAACAGCCGCTTTCTCGACCTCTCGTTTCGCCTGCCCGAAGAACTCAGGCAATTTGAGCCGGTTCTGCGTGAACTGGTGGTGGCGCGCATCAAGCGCGGCAAGGTTGAAGTACGCGCCGCGATCGAAAGCAATGCCCAGGGTTCGCTGCCAGAGCCGACGCCCCGGCTGCTGCAGCGGCTCAACGCCGTGCAGGACAGTGTCAGGGCCTGGCTGCCAGAGGCCAGACCCCTGAGCGTGGCCGACGTGATCCGCCTATGCGTCAACGAAACCGGCACCGCGCACGACTGGCGCGAAGACCTGGTAGCCCTGGCCGGACAAACCCTAAAGGACCTGCTGTCGGCACGCGAACGCGAGGGCGCCCGTTTGGCCAGCATGCTGCTGGCGCACATTGACCAGTTACGCGCCCTGTCGGAACAGGCCGGGCCACTGGTGCCGCAGCTGGTGGCGCAGCAGCGCCAGCGCTTTATCGACCGCTGGAAAGAGGCCATGGACCTGACGGAAGGCACCACCCTGCCCGAGGCAGCACAGGACCGCGCCTTGACCGAGGCGACGGCCTTTGCCATCCGCATTGACGTGGCCGAGGAAATCACGCGCATCAATTCACACCTTGATGAATTGGCACGAATGATCAAAAAGGGTGGAGAAATCGGCAAACGGCTTGATTTCCTGATCCAGGAACTGCATCGCGAAGCCAATACCATGGGTTCAAAATCCGCAGCGCTCGAATTAACCCATATTTCAGTCGACATGAAAGTGCTGATCGAGCAAATGCGCGAACAGGTCCAGAACATAGAATAACGCGACCCAATATTTGTCATCAAAGCCGCTGTCTATGGACTATCCCGGAAATCTGTTTGTCGTGGCCGCCCCCAGCGGGGCTGGCAAGTCAAGCCTGGTCAGGGCCCTGCTGGAACTCGATTCGCATGTGCAACCCTCGGTTTCGCACACAACGCGCGCGCCCAGAGGGCAGGAAAAACACGGACGTGAGTATTTTTTCGTCTCCGAGCCTGAATTCGACGCCATGGTGCAGGCCAATGCCTTTGTCGAATGGGCCAACGTGCACAAGCACCGTTACGGAACTTCCAAGAAGGCGATCGAAGAGCGGATGTCGCAGGGCGCCGATGTCATCCTTGAAATTGATTTCCAGGGCGCACTGCAAATCAAAAAGCTCTTTGCCAATGCGATCAGCATCTTCATCCTGCCGCCAAGTTGGGAAGAGCTGCGCTCGCGGCTGGAGCGCCGTGGCGAGGACTCGCCCGAAGTCATCGAATTGCGGCTGCAGAACGCAGCCGTCGAGGTGGCACAGGCCTACCAGTTCGACTTCGTTATAATCAACGAGTTGTTTGACCGCGCCCTGTTCGACCTCAAGGCCATCATTCACTCCCAACGACTCAAGTTTTCGGCGCAACGTCGCGCCAGAGCTGAAACGTTTAAAGCACTGCACATACCCTAGTGCATTTTCCTGGTCCTTCGGAGATTTTTATGGCCCGTATTACCGTTGAAGACTGCCTGCTGCAGATTCCAAACCGTTTCCAACTGGTGTTGGCAGCCACCTACCGCGCTCGCATGTTGAGCCAAGGCCATGCGCCCAAGGTCACCAGCAAGAACAAGCCCGCCGTCACCGCCCTGCGCGAAATCGCGGCTGGCAAGATCGGCCTGGAGATGCTGAAAAAAGTCCCGCTGTAAGCGTCTTTCGTCTCGAAAAGAGCACCGCTTGCGGTGCTTTTTTATTGCGCTTCGGTAAAGCCCCTTAGGCACGCTATATTCGGGGGGTGAGTACCACGCTCAAATCACCCTCCAGCAAGGCCCCGGTTTCAGGCTCGACACCGCCTGCGACGCCGACGCCGAGCCCGGCCGCCGCGAACGCAGCCGCGGCCAGCTTCGCCGGGCTGACAGCCAAGCTTGACTACCTGCCGGCGCCCGATCTGGAACAGGTGCGCATGGCCTATCGCTTTGCCGATCAAGCCCATCTGGGCCAGTTGCGCAACAGCGGCGAGCCCTACATCACGCACCCGATTGCCGTCGCCACCCAATGTGCCGAATGGAAACTCGATGCCCAGGCACTGATGGCAGCGCTGTTGCACGATGCGATGGAGGACTGCGGTGTCACCAAGATCGAGCTGATCGAACGCTTTGGCTCACCGGTGGCCGAGTTGGTGGACGGTCTGACCAAGCTCGACAAGCTGCATTTCAACACCCGGGAAGAAAACCAGGCCGAGTCCTTCCGCAAGATGCTGCTGGCCATGGCACGCGACGTGCGCGTGATCCTGATCAAACTGGCGGACCGGACCCACAACATGCGCACGCTGTCGGAGGCGCCACGTGAAAAATGGGTCCGTATCGCCTCCGAAACCCTGGACATCTACGCCCCGATCGCGCACCGCCTGGGCCTGAACCAGACCTACCGTGAGCTGCAGAATCTGGCATTTCGGCACTTGCGGCCGTGGCGCTACGCCATTTTGTCCAAAGCGGTGGCAAAGGCGCGCAGCCGCCGGCGCGACCTGATTCAGAAAGTCCAGCGCGAGGTTGAGACCACCTTCGCCAGCCACGGCATGAAGGTCAAGATTTCGGGACGGGAAAAGACCCTGTATTCGATTTACAAAAAGATGGATGAGAAGCACCTGAGCTTCGCCCAAGTCACTGACATCTACGGCTTGCGCGTGCAAGCACCGAGCGTGATCGATTGCTACACGGCGCTGGGCCTGCTGCACCAGCTCTACAAGCCGGTGCCAGGGCGTTTCAAAGATCACATTGCCATCGGCAAGGTCAATGGCTACCAGTCGCTGCACACGACCCTGGTCGGCCCGGCCGGCATCAACGTGGAATTCCAGATACGCACCGAGGCCATGAACATTGTGGCCGAGTCCGGCGTCGCCGCCCACTGGCTGTACAAGGCGAACAACCCCACCGAAACCACGCAAGGCGACCGGCTTGGCTCGAAGTGGCTGCAGTCGCTGCTCGACATTCAGGACGAAAACCGCGACGCGGCCGAGTTCTGGGACCACGTCAAGGTTGACCTGTTCCCAGACGCCGTCTATGTGGTGACGCCAAAGAGCCAGATCATGGCGCTGCCCAGAGGCGCAACCGTGGTTGACTTTGCCTACGCCATTCACAGCAACGTCGGCGACAAGACCCAGGGCGCCCGGATCAATGGCGAACAGGTTCCCTTGCGCACTGAACTCAAGAACGGCGATGTGATCGAGATCGTGACCGCGCCGGACACCACACCGAACCCGGCCTGGCTCGGTTTTGTCCGGACCGCGCGGGCGCGCTCGAAGATTCGCCACCACCTGAAAACCCTGGCGCTGACAGACTCGGAAGGCCTGGGTGAACGGATGCTGACGCAGGCGCTACGCGCCGAAGGAATCGAAAAGGCGCCTGACGAAAAGGGCAAGAACAAGGCGATCTGGGAAAAGCTGCTGCGCTTTAGCGGCAACCGGAATCGGGCCGAACTCTTCGCCGACATCGGAATGGGCAAACGCATTGCCAGCATCGTCGCCAAGCGGCTACGCGCCTTGCTCACCGACAGCGGTGAAACACTGGACGCCGTGCTCCTGACGCGTGAACGCTACGCCATGAACAATACCGAGGGGCAAGGCGGCATCGTGCTCGATGGCAGCGAAAACGCATCGGTCACCTATGCCCACTGCTGCCGCCCGGTTCCAGGCGAGGCCATCGTCGGTTACCTGGGACGTGGCGAGGGCCTGATCGTGCATACCGACGAGTGCGTTGTCGCCAAAAAACTCCAGCACAAGGACAGCGAGCGCTTCATCGGGGTCGAGTGGTCGGATGAACCGGTGCGAACCTTTGAAACCGAGATCCAGGTGACCGTTGTCAACGGCAAGGGTGTGCTGGCCCGGGTGGCAGCCGCTTTGGCCGCAGCCGAGGCCGACATCACGCACATCGACATGGATGACGAGGGCGGTCGGGATGCAACAGTACTCGGTTTCCTGATCGCCGTGCGCGACCACAAGCAGCTCGATGCAGCGCTGCTCAATCTGCGCAAAACGGCGTCCGTGCTAAAGGCGCAACGCATCAATACCTCAACTTAGCTCAAGCCCGACCTGGCGCCGGGTAGGCCACATGCGTGACCTCGATTTCGGTGACGCCGGCTGGTGTCACCAGGCGCAAGCTGTCGCCGCAACGGGCTTTCAGCAAGGTTCTGGCGATCGGCGACACCCAGCTGACCTGCTGCTGTGAACTGTCCACCTCGTCGATGCCCAGAATCGTGATGGTGCGCTCGACGCTCGCATCATCCACATAGGTGACGGTGGCGCCAAAAAAAATCTGCTCGCTGCCGTGGTGCACCGAGGGGTCAACAATCTGCGCGATCTCAAGCCGCTTGCTCAAAAAACGGATGCGCCGGTCAATCTCGCGCAAGCGCTTCTTGCCATAGATGTAGTCGCCGTTCTCGGAGCGGTCGCCGTTGCTGGCAGCCCAATGAACAATGTCCACCACCTTGGGCCGTTCGTTATCAATCAGATCCAGCAGTTCCGCATGAATGCGCTGATAGCCGACTGGCGTGATGTAGTTCTTGCTGCCGGGTGTTATCGCGGGCGTGAGCGGCTCCTCGTCGTCGGCATCCTCGGATTCCCTGACAAAAGCCTTGTTCATCGTAAATTCATCTACTGGTCAGACCCTGAAAACTTGCCCTCACAAGGAAATCATGCAAGGCACGCTGAATGTAGCACCACAGGAAACCCGTCCGTTGCGGGCCTTGCCACCGGCGCCGGCTTACATCTGCTTGCGCTTGCGCATCAACCGTTACCGTTGACGGTGGTCCTCGGGATGGCGTTACGCGTTGTAGGCGTACTGCAACAAAAAGGTGCTACCACCATGACAAACATACACCCGAAGAATTTGGCCATCGCCATGCCCGATGTTATCGGAAGCTCGATGCGCTGGCTTGCGCTACCGGTTGCGGCCTTGGTCATTGCGTTTGCGACGCCAGCCAAAGCACAGACCTACATGAACATGAGCATTGGCGGTGCCTTTGCGCCCGGTGTCTATGGCCAGATCGCCATCGGCAACAACATGCCACCGCCTTTGCTCAACATGCAACCGGTCATCGTCGGTCGCCCGGTCTATGGTGCGCCGGTGATGTACCTGCATGTGGCGCCGGACGAGTATCGTCACTGGGGCCGCTATTGCGGACGCTACAACGCCTGCGGCCGGCCGGTCAACTTCGTGCGCATCGATGAACGCAACCGCTGGTGGGAACACGAGAACGGACGTGACAATCGTTACTATCGGCAACCCGAATTCCGGCATGGTGATCGGGGTGAGCATGGTGATCACGGCGACAACCGGCGCGGCGAGCGCGATGGAAACCGCCACGAGAACCGGGATGAGAATCGCCGCTAACTCACAGCGCACATCAGGGCCGGCGAAACGCCACCTGCTGCTGCGCCCAATACCTTGAATTCAACTGGTCCAGGCGAACTTCGCCGCCAGTTGATGGGGCGTGAACGAAACGGCCGGCACCGACGTAGATCCCCGCGTGGGTTACTTCGTTACGCTGCGCAAACAAAACGAGATCGCCCGAGCGCAGTGTGTCGGTGCTGACCGCTCGCCCCCAGCGCTGTAGCTTGGCGACCGTGCGCGGCGGCGTCACCCCGGCTCGCGTCTGATAGATATAAGCGATCAAGCCACTGCAGTCGAAACCCGAGTCGGGCGTGTTGCCACCGTAGCGATACGGCGTGCCCACCAACCCGACCGCGTAGATGGTGATATCGGCCGCCTGTTCCGGCGTCAGTGTGGAAGGCAAATCGGCAGCATCCATGGCAGCCGGCAGCGTGCTGACCTTCGGTGTCGAGGAACATCCCGCCAGAACGAGCAGCAGCGGCAGAACGATGAGGACAAGCGTGCGATGAATGCGGCCTAGCATGCCCCGCATTGTGGCCATGGCCACCTCAAAGCACAAGACCGACTGCGGCAAACTAACCACAGTTCATGCGGACTCGGTGGCCAGTCGCTCACGCAACGCGGTCTTGAGCACCTTGCCGTAATTGTTCTTCGGCAGTTCGGGCACAAGCACATAACGCTTCGGGCGTTTGAAGCGCGCCATCTGCGCCAGGCAGTGCTGGTCCAATGTTTCGACACTGAGCAGCGCGCCCGGTTGCGCCACCACAAACGCGACCACAAACTCGCCCCACTCGGCATCGGGCGCACCCACCACCGCCACCTCGGCCACGCCGGGCGCAGTCAGCAACAGTTCCTCAACTTCGCGCGGATAAATGTTGGAGCCGCCGCTGATGATCAAGTCTTTGCTGCGGTCCTTCAGTGTGAGAAAGCCATCGGCATCGAGACAGCCAACATCGCCGGTGAAGAGCCAGCCTTCGCGCAAGGCCAAGGCCGTGGCCTCGAGATTGCGCCAGTAGCCGGCCATCACGCTGTCGCCCTTGACCAGCACCTCGCCGATGGCATCCAAGGGCAGTTCACGGCCCTGCTCGTCGGCAATACGCAGTTGCACCGGCGTCTGCGCCACGCCCACCGAGGCGATGCGCTCGAGGTAGCGCGCGTGTCCCATGTCGCCAAGCTGCTGGCGCGACAAGGCCGTGGCCACCATCGGTGTCTCGCCCTGGCCATAAATCTGCACAAAGCGCGGCCCCATCAGGCGCAGTGCACGCTGAATGTCGGCGACGTACATCGGGGCACCGCCGTAGACGATGGTCTTGAAGGCGCGCGCCACAGCCTCGACACCGATCTGCGCCTCCTCAACGTAATCAACCAGGCGCTTGACGATCGTGGGCGCGGCAAACGTCGTCAGCGGCCCGAGTTGCCAACCCAGTGCGAACAACTCGGCCGCATCGACACCACCCGACAAGGGCACAACGTGACGCGCACCCGCCATCAAATGGGGAATGGCGTAAAGGCCGGCGCCGTGCGACATCGGCGCGCCATAGACGATGGCATCAATGGCCGACACCGGGTCCACATCGACGAAATAGGTCAGCCCCATCGTCATCAGATTGCGGTGCGTAATCATCACACCCTTGGGGCGGCCGGTTGTGCCGCTCGTGTAAAACAGCCACGCCACATCGTCGGGTGCGCGCTCGGTGACGTCGACTGCGAATGCATCGGCAACGGGCGCCAGCAAGGCATCGCAGGCAGCAGATTCAACATCGATCTGCCGCTCCAACCCGGCCAGCGGCTCTGGCGCGATGTCGGCACTCACAAAACCCCAGCGCGCCTGCGCGTTCTCGACAATCCATTCGGCCTCGCGCGGATGCAGTTTGGCATTAACCGGCACCACCACCAGGCCAGCCCACCAGCAGGCCCAGAGCAATTCCAGATAACGCGGGTGGTTGTGCATGAACAGCAGCACGCGCTCGCCCGGTGCCAGCCCGGCCTCGCGCAGCCGCATGGCAAGCCCAGCGCTGCGGGCCGCCCACTGGCCATAGGTGGCGCAGGCTTCACTGCCATGAAAGATGGCGGCACGCTCGGGTGTCAGGCGCGCATGGCGCAACAGCAAATGGGCAAGGCTCATGGGCTTTCTCCGGACCGGTCAGGCTACAGGCAGGACGGACAAGCGCGATGCTCAATCGCGGATGTTCGCCGCTTTCACAATACTCGCATAACGCGCCTGTTCCTTTTGCACGAAGCGGGTGAACTCGGCTGCAGTGCCCGTGCCCGCCGAGGCACCCCCCTCGGCGAGCTTGGCACGCATCTCATCGGTGTGCAGCAGTTCCATCAGTTCGCGGTTCAGGCGTTCCACCACAGCGGGCGGCGTCTGGGCCGGCGCAAACAGGCCGGTCCACGACACCATGCCGAAGCCCTTGAAGCCGGGCGTCTCGGCTACCGTCGGAACATCGGACAGCGATGGCAAACGGCGCTCATCCGTTACAGCGATGCCCCTGAGCTTCTTGCTGTGGATGTGCGGCGTGGCCGTGACGCTGACCACCATGGCCAGATCGACCTGGTTGCCGATCACATCGGTCACGATCTGCGCGCCGCCGCGGTACGGAACATGGACCATGTAGATCTTGCTCGTGTCCTTGATCATTTCCATGGTCAGGTGCAGCACCGTTCCCACGCCCGAAGTGGCATAGCTGAGCTGACCCGGCTTCTCCTTCGCAAGTCGAATCACGTCGGCCAGGTTGTTGACCGGCAAGCCGGGCCGAGCCACGATGACCATCGGTGCCGTCGTCACCAGCCCGACCGGCGCCAGGTCCTTGAGCCCGTCGTAGCGCACGGCCGCCGGGCTCACCAGTTTGGCAATGGCAATCGGACTGTCGGCGCCCAGCACCAGCGTATAGCCGTCAGGCGTGGCGCGCACCGCCTTCTCAACGCCGACGATGCCACCCGCGCCCGCCACGTTCTCGATCACCACGGTCTGCTTGAGTCGCTCCGATAGCTTCTGCCCGATCAGGCGCGCCGTCACGTCCACATTGCCGCCGGCGCTAAAAGGCACGATCAGCGTGATCGGTTTGGCGCTCGGCCAGGCACCCTGTGCGTGCGCGGCCAGGCCGGCACAACAGGCCAGCAGTGTGAGCGCAAGGCGCAAGGCCGGGCGACGGGAAAAACGATGGAACATGGTCAAACTCCTTGAGGGGAAATAGAAACAGGCGTCGGCCATAAGGGGCGCAACATCTCGAAGCGTTGCAGTGCATCGGCGCGCCAGGCGCGCCGCGTGCTGTCGTCGATCCAGGCCGCGTCAAGCCCATTGTGCATAAAGCCGCGCAGATCTTCGAGGCCGAAACCGAAATCGCGCACCATCATGGCCCAGGCGCTTGTGGGCGTGACATGGTGCAGGGCCGGGTCGTCGGTGTTGGGGTGAATACGCAGCCCGGCCGCCGGCATGCGGCGGATCGGATGGTCCAGCGCCCAGCGCTCCGGTGCCAGTGTGCGCAGGTAGTAGGAATTGGTCGGCACCACCGTGAAGACGATGCCGCGCTGCGCGCACACCTCGGTGAATTCGGGCGAGTCAAGCACCGTGTAACCATGGTCGATGCGGTCCACCTTCAGCCGTTCGACAGCGGTTTGCACGTTGGTCCATGGCATGCCGAATTCACCGGCATGCGCCGTCGTTTTGAGGCCGGCCCGTCGCGCTTGCGCGTAGGCGGCGGTGAACAGCTCGGGCGGACGATCCACCTCGCGGTAGTCGATGCCGACGCCCAACACTTCGTCGCAACGATGGTCAATAACCCACTGCACCATCTCCAGCGCCGCCTGTGGCTCGGCCTCACGGTCGATGGCAGCGATCAGGCGCCCGATGATGCCGTGATCACGCTGCGCGTCGGCAAGCGCACGCACGATGGCTGCCAGCGCTGCCGGATAGGCAATGCCCGAAGCGCGCGCGGTACCAGTCGGGTTCCAGAAGAACTCCGCGTAATGCACGTTATGGGCGGCGGCGTCCTGCAGATACTCGTAGCTGATCCGGTGCAGATCATCGGGTGAGCGGATCAGTTGCGCGTCGAGCGCACGCAGCACGCGCAGCACACCGACCGGCTTTTCGCCCCGCGTATAGAAGGCATCTATCTCTTCGTCGCTGATCGGAGAACCGGCGCGCCGTACCAGGTCGGTAAAGGTGTCACGCCGCACGGTGCCGAGCAGATGGCAATGCAGTTCTACCTTGGGCAGTGCGCGTGTAAAGGCCTGGAGCGGGTCGTCGGTCGCGGAGACACGCATCGGTGTAGCACGCATAGGCCTAATCAGCCCTCACGCCAATACCGGATTCAAGCGCAAGCGCGTGCCGGTAGATGGCCAGATCCGCGTCGGAGAAGCAGCAAAAGATCACCTCCCGAACAGCGCTGGCTTGAATCGATGCGCGCTGCACCGCCTGTACCGCAAGAAGCGTTGCCCGTTCTATCGGGAAGCGATAGACGCCGGTGCTGATGCTGGGGAAGGCAATCGACTCGATCCGGTTTTCTTCAGCCAGCGCCAGACACTGTTCGTAGCACGAGGTCAACAAGGTCGGCTCACCCTGCGCCCCCCCGTGCCAGATCGGCCCCACGGTGTGGATGACGAACTTGGCAGGCAAGTTGTAGCCGGCGGTCAGTTTGGCCTGGCCGGTCTGGCAGCCGTTCAGAGCGCGGCATTCACGCAGCAACGCCGGCCCAGCGGCTCGGTGGATTGCGCCGTCAACACCGCCGCCACCGAGCAACGACGGGTTGGCGGCGTTGACGATGGCATCGACTGCGAGTTGCGTGATGTCGGCCTTGATCACCCTGATATGCATGCGCATCTCACACAGGTCAACGGCGCAACAGCCGCAAGGCCAGCTCATGCGACAGCGTCGGATGCTTGACCTTGTCATAAGGTGGCTTGGGCCAGGTCCAGAACTTCTCGGGAAACAGGGCCCGCATCCCGTTGATGTCGCAGTGATAAGGCGGGCCGTGAATGACACCCTCCTCGGTCGCAGCCGGACGAATCATCTGCAGATACAACACCCACAGACTGCCGCCGGGCTTGAGCCATTGCTGCAACTGCTGCGCATACTCAAGCCAATGTTCCGGGTGAATCGCGCACAGGCAGGTCTGCTCGTAGACCGCATCGAACGGCGTCGCCGGCTGGTACTGCAGCACATCGGCCTGTAGCACCTCGGCTTTGAGGCCCTGGGCATCAAGCCGCGCCCGCGTGCGCTCCACAGCCCCTGCAACATAGTCGATGCCGGTCACATCGAAACCGCGCCGGGCCAGTTCCGCAACCTCCCAGCCGGTGCCGCAGCCCGGCACGGCAATGCGGCACGGCTGCAAGGCGCCACTCTCGATCCAGCCGATCAGTTGCGGGCTGGCCGCGCCGCGGTCCCAACCGATCTCGTTCTTTTCAAACCGTTCCTGCCAAAACTGCGACTTGGGGCCTGCCATGCAAACAACCTTCCTTGGAAATAGCCCCAAGTTTAGGCGTTCATCCGGCGCGCCTGGATTTGGCGATGCGTTTGGGCTTGGGCTTGGCCTGACGCGCAGCCAACGCCGCCTGCAAGGCCAAGCGGGCCCAGGGTGCCATCACACTGGCCGATTCCATGGCATCGTCCGGCGTGCTGTAGTAGCCCATACTGTGCAGCTTGCCCTTGACCTCATAGGTGAAACGCTCACAACCCGCAGCTTCGAACTGCTGACTGGTTTCGGCCCCGGCCTTGAGCCAGAGCTTTTCGCCCTGCCCCAGGTCCGCCAGAATGGCAACGGTCAGCCCGTCAATGCTGATGCCCCAGCCCCCGAACATGCGACGCGCCACGCACGGACCGAGCGTGGACAACAGTTCACAGCAGTATTGGGCAAATTCATTAGCGCGCGCGACCATGGCAAGTTATACCCCGACCGACAGATGGTGCTGCAAAAACGCAAAGCTGTCGCGCCAGCAGCGCATGGCCTGCTCGCACCAGAACATGACGTGAAAGGCATGCGTTTCGCCCGGGTAGTAGTGGGCTGTACAGGGTGAATGCAAGCGCTGCAATGCGCGTTCGAGCCGCTGCGAATCGGTGACGGCCGGGTCGGCCAGCCCGGCAACAATGAACAAGGGCGGCAGGTGCGGCTTCTCGGTCATGGCTTCAATCACACACAGCGGATCGGCCAGCGCATGCGCCGCCCCAGGGTGACTGGCAAATTCTCCGAGGTAGGAACGGGCCGCATCAGTCGCAATCCCAGCGGCAAACGCTGATACACCGGCTTGACGGTAACGCTCAGGCTGGCTGGCCTGCAGGAAACCGCAGTACAGCAAGGCCAGCGCGGGACGCAGACCGCGCTCGAACAGGGGGGCGGTAAAGGCTTCCGGCCGCGCTATGCAGCAGGCCAGCGTGACAGCCAGCGCCAGATTGGCACCGGCCGATTCACCGCACAGGCCGATGCGCTGCGCGTCGCCCTCGTACCCGGCAGCATGGTCTGCCACCCAGAGCCAGGCCGCGCAGGCATCTTCGAGCGCGGCTGGAAACGGGTGCTGCGGTGCGAGCCGGTAATCAACATTGAAAACCAGATAGCCCTGCGCCGCATACGCTGCCGCCAGCGCACGGTGTGTGCGCTTGGAGCCGATGGCAAAACCGCCACCATGAAAATAGATCAACACCGGGTGCGGCCCGCTGCGCAGCGGTTGCAGAACGTCGAGCCGAAGCGTCTCACCGCCATGGCGGGCGTATTCGACATCTTCCAGCAAGCGGCAACTCAACATGCGCTGCTTCATGCGCGGCAACACATCGACCAATCCAGCCAGCGCATGCATGCCAGCGTCGAGCGCAATACGGCGCGGCAACTGCCGCAAAGCGAGCATGTCCAGCCAACGGCGCATCGGGTTTGCTCAGACGCCTATGGCCTGTTGGAAGACCCATGCGACAGCGAGGGCCAGCGCATGGGTGAGAGTTGGATCTGTGCGTTCAAGAGCGCATGCCCAAGGGCGGAGCCTTCTGCGGTCTCGTCAAGGAGGACTTCCCACCCGGCCTTCAGATACGCCAGTGACTCCAGCATCAAACTTTGTGCGTGGATGGCGCGCTCCAGGTTCGTGCCTTGCTGCGGCGCGCACAGCGTCTCCAACAAGGCGCTCAAGGCGGGCTGATGCACGGCCGGTGAACTGTCCACCACGTCCTGCAAGGCCATGCGTCGGTGCAGTTCGAACGCCAACGGGGACGAAGTGGCCAGGTTCTTCCAGTTGTCACAGTTGAAGTCTTGCATGGCGTGCTCCTGAAGTTTCCCGTGTGTCGCCGCTTTCAACAGATGGCATGCGAAATTGCAATTGTCAGAAGATCGCACAAGGGGATGCATAGCGAACGAATAACGCACCAATTTTCCCGCAAATTTGTAAGGGGAGCTGAAGTCGAGCCGCAAATGCACCTTTGAACGTCTGACAGTTCATCAGCGCCCCCTGAGTACGCCATGCAAACGCCTGGCATTGGTGGCTGCGTCCCGTGAAAATTTCAGCACCGTTTGCCCACACCATCGGTGCTGGCACCGATGCGGGTCCGTTTAACCCGGTCAAATGGCTGCGGCGGCGTGCGTGTAGCACTTCTTGGGGCAAATCCGGGCGCAGGCGGTGCAGCCGATGCAGAGCTTCTGGTGCGCGATGGTCATGACTTTCTTCTCGTACTCGTCGTCTTCGTCATCGTCCTCATCGACGCGCACGTACTCGCCATCCTCGTTCAAACCCACGAGTTCAAGCACACCGCGCGGGCAGACCTTGTAGCAGCGCCCGCAGCCGATGCAGCGGGTGTCGTCGAGTTTTTGCACGAAGGTCGGAGTCCAGACCTCGCCGCTGGGCATGGTGACGCTGAAGGAATCGCTCATGCTGCTGCCGCGGCTTGGCGCGCGTCCATTAACAGGGCATGGGCCTCATGGCAACGCTGCGCCACCGCCAGGATGTTCTGCCAGTTGCTTGGCAGTTCTTCCGACAGATCGTGCAGGTCCATCTTGACCT
>CAIXNB010000038.1 GCA_903920695.1 uncultured beta proteobacterium | reverse complement strand
TCCAGATTGCGCGGCATGACGGCGACCTTGGCGATGTCGGCGCCGAGCTGGTCGGCCTGCAAGAAGCGCTGGTTCAGCGTCTCCAGCCCCGGCGTGAACGAGAAGTTGTGGAAGGACAAGATCAGCTTGATGTCATTGGCCTTGGCCGCCTCGCGCACCTGGGCGATGTGCGCCGGGTCGTTGCTCATCTCGAAATCGATGACGTCGATCTGGCGGCTGTCGCAGAGAGCCTTGTAGAGCGCGATAACCTGTTCTTCGGACAGCGCGATCTTCTCGCCGCCCTCGCGGATCGAGCGCCGCGTGAACAGCAGCGGCACGCCGCCTGCTGCCGCCTTGATCGCACCGGCCACACCGATCACATCGGCGACGTTGGCAATGCCTTCGAAGAAGTCGACGCGCCACTCCAGGATGTCGGGCTTTTTCGCCAGCACGACGCTCACTTCACTGAGGATCTGCTCGCGCGTGCGGCTGACCAGCGGTGTGCAGATCAGCGGGAATCTGCCGCCTGCAACGGGTTTACCGTGCAGTTCGATGGGCTTGGCTGTTTGCATGTTGACGTCTTTCTGGAACAAAAAATGGTTTGCTTGCGCAGCAACGGCACAAACAGGCACTTTACGACATCGCCGGGCGGGTCAATCGGAGCTACTGTAGGGGAGACGGCCGGCGGCGTGGCGACGTAGCCGCCTTCCTTCCGCAGTTGCGCCAGCAGCGGTTCGAACATCGCTTCCTAGATGATCTATGACTTGGTGAAGGCGAAAGCAGTTGTCTTGACTTCTGCAAAGGTCGATCGCTTGAACTATTTTTTGTATCGATGCGGAAATTCATGGCCTGCGCATGCTGGCAAAACTTGATCGTAAAAACCAGAAAATTCTGATTCACAGGTAGGGAAATTCTTAGGTTTGACATGCCTGGCTTGCATCGGGTGGGTGCTTTCAGACAAGAAATGTGTTGTCTTTCAATCTTTGCTGGTTTAAATCAACACATGCATTCCCCGTAAGAGGACCATCGCCTGCAACTTCAGCTTGTCGGTACAGGCAAGCGGGGTGCAGACAGGGTGGCTGGCGGTTTGAATCGCTTCGATTTGTCAACAAGGGTTGCGCCTATGAAGATTTTTTGGCTGACGCCGGCGGCACGCGCCTCGCCCGGCGATTGATAGCTTCAGTTCACGAGCAGGCCGCCGCCGATATGTGATCCACGCGTCTCTGTTCATTCTTGTTTCATCTCCGGGGAATATGATGACAAATCAACATCAGATTGCGCCTGCCAGCCGTACCAAGCGCTGGCATCTCAAGCTGCGGGGCGAACTGCTCTGCGCGCTTGCGCTGAAGCTGGTTTTGCTTCTGGTGATCAAGGCCGCATTCTTTCCGCAACGCCAGCCTGAGCAGGTGATTGCACAGGGAGTGGCCGATCGCATTGCCTCGCAAGATTTCCCCTCAAATGAAACCACTAAAAAGGACAAACCATGATTTCTGAATCCGTGGTGGATCTGTCGCGACTACAGTTTGCGGCAACCGCCCTTTATCATTTTCTCTTTGTGCCCCTGACGCTGGGGCTCTCTTTTCTGCTGGCCATCATGGAGACTGTCTATGTCCTGACCGGCAAGACCATCTACCGTGACATGACCAAGTTCTGGGGCAAGTTGTTCGGCATCAACTTCGCGCTCGGCGTGACCACTGGCTTGACGATGGAGTTTCAGTTCGGCACCAACTGGGCCTATTACTCGCACTATGTGGGCGACATATTTGGCGCGCCATTGGCCATCGAAGGGCTGCTGGCGTTTTTTCTGGAGTCCACCTTTGTCGGATTGTTCTTCTTTGGCTGGGAGCGTCTGAGCAAGGTCGGCCACCTGACGGTGACGTACATGGTGGCGATCGGCTCCAACCTGTCGGCGGTGCTGATCCTGATTGCCAACGGCTGGATGCAAAACCCGGTGGGTTCGGACTTCAACCCGGTAACCATGCGTATGGAGCTCACCAACTTCTATGACGTCGTGTTCAACCCGGTGGCGCAGGCCAAGTTTGTGCACACCGTGGGTGCTGGCTATATCACGGCATCCATCTTCATGCTCGGCATCAGCAGCTGGTATCTGCGCAAGGCGCGCGACCGTGGTTTTGCCCTGCGCTCATTTCGCATTGCAGCGGCCTTTGGCGTGGCTTCGGCCTTGTCGGTGATCGTGCTGGGAGACGAGTCGGGCTATACCGCAGCCGAGACGCAGCAAGCGAAGATGGCGGCGATGGAGGCGATGTGGAAGACCGAACCGGCACCGGCCGGACTGACGCTGTTTGGCTTTCCGGACGAGGCGACCAGCACCACCCACGCGGCAATCCACATTCCCTATGTGGCTGGCTTGATTGGCACGCGCAGCACCGACAAGACGATGCCCGGCATCGAAGAGCTCAAGAAGACCACCGCTGAACGCATCGAGCGTGGCATTGTGGCCGTCAAGGCCTTGGAAGTGCTGCGCGCCGACCCCAAGAATGCCGAGAAACTGGCACGCTTCAATGCGGTGAAGACCGAGCTGGGCCATGGCCTGCTGTTGAAGAAATACGTCGCCGACGTCGCGCAAGCCACGCCTGAGATGAAGGCGCTGGCGGTCAACGACACCATTCCGCGTGTGGCACCCATGTTCTGGACCTTCCGCATCATGGTCGGAATCTCTTTTGTGATGCTGGCGCTGATGGTTGTGGCGCTGTGGTCGTCCGTGCGCAACCGCATTGAAGGGCGTCCCTGGTTGCTGAAATGGGCCATGTGGAGCATTCCGCTGCCGTGGATCGCGTGTGAAATGGGATGGTTTGTCGCCGAGTACGGCCGCCAGCCCTGGACCGTGCAGGGCATGCTGCCAACTCATCTGTCGACCTCGGTGTTGACCAGCGGCGATGTGTTGCTTTCACTCGCAGGCTTTCTGCTGTTCTACACCTTGCTGCTGGTGGCCGAGCTCTACCTGATGTTCAAGTACGCGCGGCTCGGGCCGTCAAGCCTGGGCACCGGCAAATATGCGCTGGAGCAGACAAAAGGTTCCGGCGGATCAGGCGCGCGGGTTTATGCCGCCGCTCAATCATCCAAGGAGATTTGACATGCTGGACTACACATTTCTCAAACTGGTCTGGTGGGTGCTGGTGTGCGTTCTGCTCATCGGCTTTGCGATCATGGACGGTCACGATATGGGCGTCGGGGCCCTGCTGCCTTTCCTGGGACGCAACGACGACGAGCGCCGCGTTATCCTCAATACCGTTGGTCCGCATTGGGAAGGCAATCAGGTATGGTTCATCACTGCCGGTGGTGCCATCTTCGCCGCCTGGCCACTGGTCTACGCCACGGCCTTCTCGGGTTTCTACTTTGCCCTTATGGCCGTGCTGTGGGCGCTGTTCTTCCGTCCCGTTGGATTTGAGTACCGCAGCAAGGTCGCTGACGCGCGCTGGCGCTCGGTCTGGGACTGGGGCCTGTTCGTCGGCGGTGGCGTGCCAGCCTTGGTGTTTGGTGTTGCTGTTGGCAACGTCATCACCGGCGTGCCTTTCCACTTTGAAGACAGCATGATGCCGGTCTACACCGGCAGCTTCTGGGCCCTGTTCACGCCGTTTGCGCTGCTATGCGGTGTCGCCAGTCTGTCGCTGCTGCTGTTCCATGGGGCGAACTACCTGCAACTGCGCACCGAGGCTGAAATTGCCAAGCGCGCCCGAGCGGCGGCCTTGATATTCGGCCTGGTTCTGCTGCTCGTGTTCTCGCTCGGGGGCGTGATGGTGGCCAACATGCAGGGCTACCTGATCACCTCCGTCGTGGTGCCCGGTGAAGCGGTGTCGCCGGTGGGCAAGACCGTGGTCATGCAGGCCGGCGCGTGGATGAACAACTACCACCAGTATCCGGCGATCTGGGCGTTGACGGCGCTAGCCTACGCCGGCATCCTGCTGGGTCTGTTGGCGGCCTTCTTGCGCAAACCGGGCATCGCCTTCATCGGTAGCGGCCTGGCTTGCGCCGGCGTCATTCTGACCGCCGGCGCTTCCATCTTTCCATTTGTGTTGCCGTCGAGTTCGGCCCCGGGGCACAGCCTGACGGTATGGGACTGCGTATCGAGCCAGCGCACGCTCAACATCATGTTCTACGTGGCACTGGTCATGACGCCGATTGTGCTGAGCTACACCACCTGGGCCTATCGTGTGATGCGCGGCAAGGTGACCCTGGCTCAGGTTCAAGCGAACGGCAAGGGACTTTACTGAACATCTAATTTAAGGAATTCAATATGTGGTACTTCACATGGACCTTGGGCATTGCGATGGCGGTGCTGCTGGCGGTGGTCAACGCACTCTGGTTTGAAGCCCAGGGGACTGACCCCGACGACGGCAAATAATCGCTCACTCACCGGCAGTTCGCTGCTGGTGACGCATAGCCGGGCAACTGAACTTGCCCGGCTGTGTTTTTTTGGCTTGGCGTGCGCGATGCGTGTTTCGGGTGGCTGAAACTGCACATGGACCATGAACCGGGGAATCGTCATTGCGATTGCCTCGTCGCTGCGCTCCTCGCAATGACGGCCAGCGGGGCAGTCCATGCCTTTGGTTTTCCAGCATGGATCGCCATAGTCTGCGGCTTCGCCATGACGACAGTGGCCATATGGCGCTCGGTTCATGGAGAGTAGCGTAGGCGACGCGGCAATCCGTGCAACAAGTACTTATGGATCGTCACGGTCGGCGGCCTCAATGTACGCGATAACGAGGTAGGCAGACGGCCTTGCGATGAACTGGAAGTGGTGGCCGCGCCAGACGCAAGCGCGCGAATCCGCGTGGCCCCGCAGTTCAGCCGCTGTGTGTGGCGTTGTCGCCAGGTTCGCCCAGACGTCGCAGCGCGCTCAGGCGGCGCTGCTCGGCCAGGGTGCTGTCGTCGATGTTCTGGCGCACAAACTCCACGTGACTGCGTGCCGCCTGCGCGGCGCCTTCCGGGTTGCGCTCGCGGATTGCCTGCCAGATGGCCTGATGCTGTGCGCGCAGCTGATTCCAGCGCTGTGGCCGCGCATGCAGGTGTTCGAGATTGCCGGCTACATGACCGTGAATCACGCGCATCAGGCTGGCTGTCAGGTGGCCGATCAGCACGTTGTGGGCGGCTTCGGCGATGGCCTGGTGGAACGCCACATCGGCGTCGATGCAGGCAGTCAAATCGTTGGTGTGATAGGTTGCCTCCAGCGTTGCGTGGATGGCTTCGAGCCGTGCCAGATCGGCGTCGGTGGCGCGGTCCGCCGCCAACGCCGCGGCCTGGCTTTCCAGCATCTGGCGAAATTCAAGCAGGTCGCGGTGCAGCAGGGGATGGTCCTTGAGCATGTCCTGCCAGGGGTCGGCAAAGTGCGCTTCCAGCCGGTCCGTCACGTGCGTGCCGCCGCCATGGCGCGTTGTCAGCAGCCCCTTGGAGACCAGCTTTTGCATGGCCTCGCGCAGGCATGGACGCGACACGCCCAGGTCCAGCGCCAATGTGCGTTCGGCCGGTAGCCGGTCGCCCGGTTTGAGCGAGCCTTCGAGCATGCGTTTCTCAAGTTCGGCAGCAATGCTGTCGGCGAGTCGGGTGGCAGCGGGACGGGATATGGACATGATGCGTTAAATTGGTATTACCACTTGAATGATAGTTCATTTTTATCATTTAAATGCGGCCAAAAACCCGGGTAAACCCCGATTTACCATAGGTAACCTACCGATATAAACTGCTGAACAACTGGTAATACCAATTTACCAAATATGAGTTACGCCGTATCCGAGGAGACTTACCGTGAGCATTGCTACGCAAGGCAGTCGGCGCTATCCGCCTAAGCCGACTGACGTCTATCTGTTCTCTACCTGTCTGGTCGATCAGTTCACGCCCGAGGCCGGCCTTGACACCGTACGCCTGCTCGAACGCGAGGGCATCCGCGTGCATTATCTGGCGCAGCAGACCTGCTGCGGCCAGCCGGCGCACAGCAGCGGTTTCTCGGACGAAGCGCGCGCCGTCGCCCTGCAGCAGCTCAAGCTGTTCACGCAGCCCTGGCCGGTGGTGGTGCCATCCGGTTCCTGCGGCGGCATGATGCACCTGCATTACCCCAAGCTGTTTGCCGACGATCCGGTGCTGCACGCGCAGGCCGTCGACCTGGCAGAGCGCGTTTTCGAGCTGACCGAATTCCTGGTGCACGTGGTCAATTTCAGCCAGCCTGATCTGGGCCCGACCAGCACGATTGCCCTGCACACCTCGTGCCATGCGCGGCGCGAAATGGGTTCGCACGAGACCAGCGTGGCCTTGCTCGACAGCCTGGCACAGGTCAAGGTCGTGGAGCAGGCACGCATCGAGGAATGCTGCGGCTTCGGAGGCACCTTTGCCATGCGCTACCCCGCCATCTCCGAGGCCATCGTGACGGACAAGGTTGCCGCCCTGCGTGCCACCGGTGCCGCGCGTGTCGTCAGCGCCGACTGCGGTTGCCTGCTCAACATCACGGGCCGCGCGGCCAAGCAGGACGAACTCGCGGGACACGCCGCCCCGACCTTGCCCGGCGAGCACATCGCGAGTTTCCTGTGGCGCCGCACAACGGGAGATGTGTCATGAGCGCGCGCGACGCCATCCTGGCTCGCCTGCGCGCCACGCCGCCGACCACGCTGCCGGCGCTGCCCGATGTCAATGCCTGGTTCGATGCGCACCAGCGCAAGGAGAGCAACGCGCAGCGCATCACTCGCCTGCGCGCAGCGCTTGAAGCCGTCAAGACCGAAGTGCACGACACCACGGCGCAGGCGTGGCCGGACCTGCTGCTGCAGATCGCCACCGCCAAGGGGCTGCGCAATCTGCTGCTCGGCAGTGACACGCCGCACGGCGCGCTGCTGCAAGCGCGCTGCCCGCAAAATCTGCAACTGCTGCATTACGCAGAGTCGGTTGACTCCTGGCGCGACGTGTTGTTCGACGAGGTCGATGCATCGCTCACGCTGGCGCGCAGCGCGATTGCCGAGACCGGCAGCCTGATCCTGTGGCCCGACGCATCCGAGCCGCGCCTGATGTCGCTGGTGCCGGCGCTGCATTTCGTGCTGCTCGATGTCAGCACCATCCACGCTGATCTGCATTCGGCCATGCGCGCCGAGGGCTGGAGCCAGGGCTTGCCGACCAATGCCCTGCTGGTCTGCGGCCCGTCCAAGACGGCCGACATCCAGCAGACGACGGCCTATGGCGCGCACGGCCCGCGCGAATTGGTGGTGTTGTTGTGCCACCCGCAGGGAGGTGCCGCATGAGCCCGGTCATCAAGATCCATCCAATGGAAGAGTTCAAGGCGCGCAGCCGCGCTGTCTTGAACGACGTCGCCCAGCAGAAGAACTTTCGCGGTGCCATGGACTTTCTGCAGGCCAAGCGCCGCGCCCAGTTTCCGGACCGCGAAGAGCTGGAAGGCCTGCGCGATCTCGGCGCCGCCATCCGCCGCTACAGCCTGGCGCACCTGCCGCGTCTGCTGGAGCAACTCGAAGCCAATTTGACGGCCAATGGCGTCCAGGTGCATTGGGCGCAGACGCCCGATGAGGCCAACGCCATTGCGCTTTCCATCGCGCAGCGTGTCAAGGCCAGGAGCGTCATCAAGGGCAAGTCGATGGTGAGCGAGGAGGTGGAGTTCAACCACGCGATGCAGGCCGCCGGTATTGAGGCCATCGAGTCCGACATGGGCGAGTACATCGTCCAGCTCGCCGGCGAAAAGCCCTCCCACATCATCATGCCGGCGATCCACAAGACCAAGCAGGACATCGCCAAGCTGTTCGCCAAGGAACTGCCGGGCGTGGCCTACACCGAAGACGTTGACGCGCTGATCCAGATTGGCCGGCGCGTGTTGCGTCGCCAGTTCGCCGAGGCCGACATTGGCCTGTCGGGCGTGAACTTCTGCGTGGCCGAGACCGGCACGCTGTGTCTGGTCGAGAACGAAGGCAACGGCCGCATGTGCACCACGGTGCCGCGCGTGCACATCGCCATCACCGGCATCGAGAAGGTGGTGGAGAAGTTGGAGCACGTGCCGCCGCTCTACAGCTTGCTGTCGCGCTCGGCTACCGGCCAGGCCGTCACCACCTACTTCAACCTGATCAGCGGAGCGCGCAAACCGGGCGAGAAGGACGGCCCCGAGGAGGTGCACCTGATCCTGCTCGACAACGGCCGCACGCAGGCCTATGCCGACGAGGAGTTGCGCGCCACCTTGCAGTGCATCCGCTGCGGCGCCTGCATGAACCACTGTCCGGTCTATGCGCGCATCGGCGGCCATGCCTACGGAACGACGTATCCGGGGCCGATCGGCGCCATCATTTCGCCGCATCTTCTCGGGCTGGAGAGCACGTATCCGCTGGCCTTTGCCTCGACCCTGTGCGGCGCCTGCGGCGAGGTCTGCCCGGTCAAGATCCCGATCCCCGAAATCCTGGTGCGCTTGCGCAACGAAGCGCAGACGCATCCCGACAGCGATGAAGCCAGCCTAGTTGGTAGCGGCGCTGCGCGCAGTGTTTCCGGCACTGCGGTCTGGAGCGTCTGGGCCCAGGTCTACAGCCGGCTCGGCCTGTACCGCCTGGCGTCCTGGTTCATGAGCCGTGGCCGCGCGCTCTCACCCACCGAACAGGGCGCCTGGACACGCAGCCGCACGCCGCTGGTTCCAGCGGCCAAACGCCTGCGCGATCTGCTGAAAGACAGAAAACCATGAGCGCCTTCATCGACGTCTTGTCGGGCATCCTGCCCGCACACCAGCTTGTCACCGACAACTTGCGCCGTCTGGCCTATGGCACCGACGCCAGCTTCTACCGGCTCACGCCCGAAGTCGTCGCCGTCGTTGAGTCGGAACAGGAAGTTCAGGCGCTGCTCAAGGTGGCACGCGAACACGACCGCACGGTGACCTTTCGCGCCGCCGGCACCAGCCTGTCGGGTCAGGCGGTGAGCGACAGCGTGCTGGCCTTGATCGGTGAAGGCTTCGCCACTTGCGAGATTGCACCGGACGCCGCCACAGTACGCCTCGGCCCCGGCATCATCGGCGGCGAGGTCAATGCGCGCCTGGCACCGTTCGGGCGCAAGATTGGTCCGGACCCGGCCTCCATCAACGCCTGCAAGATTGGTGGCATCGCGGCCAATAACGCGTCGGGCATGTGCTGCGGCACGGCGCAAAACAGCTACCGCACACTGGCCGGCATGCGCGTTGTGCTGGCCGACGGCAGCGTGCTCGATACCGAAGACGCCAGCAGCGTTGCGCGCTTTCGCCAGACGCACGCGGCCCTGCTCGATGCACTCGCGCAGCTCGGTGCCAGCACGCGCGCCGATGCAGCGCTGTCGGATCGCATACGCCACAAATACAAGATCAAGAACACGACCGGCTACAGCCTCAATGCATTGGTCGATTTTGAAGACCCGATCGACATCCTCACGCACCTGATGATCGGCTCCGAAGGCACGCTGGGTTTCATCTCCAGCATCACCTACCGCACCGTGATCGAAGATCCGTGCAAGGCCAGCGCGCTGGTGTTTTTCCCGACCATTGAGAGCGCCTGCCAGGCGGTGATCCGACTCAAGACCGAGCCGGTGTCTGCTGTCGAACTGCTGGACCGCCCCGCGCTGCGTTCCGTGCAGGACAAGCCCGCGATGCCGCCGCTGATGCGCACGCTCGGCGATGACGCAGCCGCGTTGCTGATCGAGGTGCGCGCACAGACACCGGCGGCGCTGCAACTGCGCATGGATGCGGCACTGGGTGCGCTGGAAGGCATCGCCACCATTGAGGCGGCAGCGTTCTCTACCGACCCTGCGACCTGCGACTTGTACTGGAAAGTGCGCAAGGGCACTTTCCCCTCGGTTGGCGCCATGCGCCGCGCCGGCACCACGGTCATCATCGAGGACGTGGCGTTCCCGGTCGAGTCGCTGGCCAGCGCCACGCTCGACTTGCAGGCGCTGCTGCGCCGCCATGGCTATGCCGAGGGCATCATCTTCGGCCACGCGCTCGAAGGCAATCTGCACTTTGTTTTCACACAGGATTTTTCCGATGCGGCCGAAGTCGCGCGCTATGCGCGCTTCATGGACGACGTCTGTGCCTTGGTCGTGGACCAATATGATGGCTCGCTGAAAGCCGAGCACGGCACCGGTCGCAACATGGCGCCGTTCGTCGAGAAAGAGTGGGGCGCGCAAGCCACGGCACTGATGCGGCGCATCAAGCAACTGTTCGATCCGCAGTGTCTGCTCAACCCCGGCGTCATCCTCAATGACGACAAAGAGGCACACCTGAAAAACCTCAAGCCGATGCCGGCCGCCGAAGAGATTGTTGACCGTTGCATTGAGTGCGGCTTTTGCGAACCGCTGTGCCCCTCGCACCGGCTCACGCTGTCCCCGCGCCAGCGCATCGTGAGCTGGCGCGAGTTGTCGCGGCGCGCGGCGGCGGGTGAGAGCACGGCTGACGTGCAGGCCGATTTTGCCTACTTCGGACTCGATACCTGTGCTGGCTGCGGCCTGTGCTCCACCGCCTGCCCGGTCGGCATCGACACCGGCGAGTTGACGCGCCTGCTGCGCGGCCGCAGCAGGGGTACTGTTGCGCACAAGCTGGCGCAGTGGAGTGGCGACAATTTCGGCACGGTGGCGGCGCTGTCGCGCACCGGTCTGCGCGCCGGTCATGTGGCCACCAGCGTGCTCGGCGAAAGCCTTGTTGCGCGCCTCAGTGGCGGCGCCTGGAAACGCGGCATGCCGCAAGCCGGCAAGCTGCCTGCGCCTTATCGCGGCAGCGGCGACCCGGTGGTCTACTTCCCGGCCTGCGGCGGGCGCATCTTTGGCGCCAACAGCGCCGACGAGCCGGCACTGCCGCAAGTCATCATGACACTGCTGCAGCGCGCTGGTTACGCGCCACGCTTGCCTGAAGGTTTCGACAAACTCTGCTGCGGCCAGATGATGGCGAGCAAGGGCATGGCGGCCGAGGCCGACGCCATGGCCGATGCCGTGACACAGGCCTTGCTCAAAGCGGCCGACGACGGTCGTGGTGGCTACTACCCGGTCATCATGGACGCCAGCACCTGTTCCGTGCGCATGCAAAAAGTGCTGGCCGGTCGGCTGGCCTTGTACGACTTTCACGAGTTCGCGTTTGATGCGCTGTTGCCGAGGTTGCGCCTGGTGCGCAAGCGCGGGCCGGTTGCGCTGCACATCAACTGCAGCGTGCGCCGCACTGGGACGGACGACAAGCTGCGCCGCCTGCTGCAAGCCTGCGTCGAGGAACTCGTCGAGCCCAGCGGCGTCACCTGCTGCGGGTTCGGAGGGGATCGTGGCTTTGTTGTACCCGAGCTCAATGTGCATGCGCTGCGCAAGCTGCACGGCGCGCTGCCGTCCACTTGTTGCGAAGGCGTCTCCAGCAACCGCACCTGCGAGATCGGCCTGACCGATCAGACCGGGCGCGCCTATCGTTCCATTGCCTACCTGCTTGAGGAATGCAGCCGGGAGGAAATGCCCGTCACTTGCTGATGGGTTGGTCGCAACTGCTTGCGGGCCAGCAACTTCGCATTGTCATTGTGGGCTTGACCCGCAATCCAGCGCAGGCGTGGCAATGGATCCCGGATCAAGTCCGGGATGACAAGCTGGTTTTGTCATTGCGTCCCCGGATCAGGTCCGGGATGACAAACGGTGGTCCGGGATGACACGCGCGGGGCCGCGATCACAAAGAAACAGGTCAGGGAATTACAAGGTTTGGTTTTTCAATTTAACGAGGAGTCTCTCTATGGTTTGGCAACAGGTTTACGACCCATTCGGGAACATGGTGATTTCCACCGCGCTGGCAGCGGTGCCGGTGGTGGTGATGTTGGTGGCCCTGGGCTTCATGCACATCAAGGCGCATATCGCGGCGGCGCTGGGTCTGGCGGCGGCCGTGTTGGTGGCCGTGTTCGCCTATGGCATGCCGGCCGGCATGGCCGGGACGGCGGCGCTGTATGGCGGCTTCACCGGCTTGCTGCCGATCGGCTGGATCGTGCTCAACATCATCTTTCTGCAGCAACTGGCGGAGCAGAACGGAAGCTTCAAGATCCTGCAGGACTCGCTCTCGGGCATCACCGATGACCGGCGCCTGCAATTGCTGCTGATCGCCTTCTGCTTCGGCGCCTTCTTCGAAGGCGCAGCGGGCTTTGGCACGCCGGTGGCGGTGACCGCAGGCATCCTGATCGGCCTGGGTTTTTCGCCGCTGGCCGCATCCGGTCTGAGCCTGATCGCCAATACCGCTCCGGTCGCCTTCGGCGCCCTGGGCACGCCGGTGATCACGCTGGCCAAGGTGCATGGCTATGACCTGATGCAGGTGACGGCGATGATCGGCCGGCAACTGCCGTTCTTCTCGCTGCTGGTGCCGTTCTGGCTGATCTGGGCCTTTGCTGGTCGCAAGGCGATGATGGAAATCTGGCCGGCCATCCTGGTCACCGGATTGTCGTTTGCCATACCGCAATACCTGGTGTCGAACTTCATCGGCCCGGAGCTGGTGGACATCATTGCGGCCATCGTGTCGATGATCTCGCTCGTGCTGTTCCTGCGCGTCTGGCAGCCCAAGAAGGTCTGGACCTCGACCTCGCTGCGCGGCCATGAGACCGACAGCGGCGAAGCCAAGCCGGCCGTCGCCATCACGCGCCACAGCCGTGCCGACCTGGTGCGCGCCTGGACGCCGTGGGTGATCCTGTCGGTGTTCGTTTTCATCTGGGGTCTGCCGGTCGTGAAGACCTGGCTCAACGGCATTTACGCGCCGACCTTCCCGATGGGTGGTTTGCACAACCTGATCGAGAAGATGCCGCCCGTCGTGTCCAAGCCGACCAAGGAAGGCGCGGTCTATGTGCTGGGCATTCTGTCGGCCACCGGCACTGGCATCCTGCTGTCGGCCATCGTCGGCGCGCTGATCATGAAATACAAGCCGCTTGAGATCGTTCGCACCTTCGTTCGCACATTCTGGCTGGTGCGCTACTCGCTCATGACCATCGTCCTGATGCTGGGCCTGGGCACGCTGACGCGCTACTCGGGCACCGACACCACGCTGGGACTGGCGTTTGCCAATACCGGTGCCTTCTATCCATTCTTCGGCACGCTGATGGGCTGGATCGGTGTTGCCATGACCGGCTCCGACACGGCGTCCAACGTGCTGTTCGGCGGCATGCAGAAAGTGGCGGCGGAACAGCTCGGACTGTCCCCGAACCTGATGGGCGCGGCCAACAGTTCAGGCGGCGTGATGGGCAAGATGATCGACGCGCAATCGATCGTTGTTGCCTCCACCGCCACGCGCTGGTTCAACCACGAAGGCGACATCCTGCGCTATGTTTTCTTCCACTCGATCGCACTGGCCTGCCTGGTCGGTCTCTACGTGACGATGCAGGCTTACGTCTTCCCGTTCACGCTGATGGTCGTCAAGTGATCGTGACTGCGAGTTGCGGGTTTCGGGCGTCCGAAACTGCCAACGCGCCATGAACCCGGTTTCGTCATTGCGAGGAGCGTAGCGACGCGGCAATCCATGCAGCCAGAAGTCATGGATCGCCACGGCCTGCCGGCCTCGCGATGACGAGGGGGCAGGGTGGCTCTGCGATGATGCGAGTGGCGGTGCTGCATTGACGCTGCAGGTGCGGATACAGCCAGTCATCGCGTTGAACTCGGTACACTTGGGCTGAGTATTCGTTGCACTTTGGCCATCCATTCGAGCCGATCATGCAAATCTGAAAGCGCAAGCCATGCCCGCCCCGCAAACTGTCTTAACTCTGATTGATAACTTTGAGCGCAATCTCGATGCATACCGCAGCGGGCAATACAACGAGACGCAGGTTCGACGCGACTTCATCGACCCCCTGTTCAAGGCGCTTGGCTGGGACATGGACAACAGTGCCGGCTATGCTGAGGCCTACCGCGATGTCATCCACGAGGATGCCATCAAGGTTGGCAACTCCACCAAGGCGCCGGATTACAGCTTTCGGGTTGGCGGACAGCGCAAGTTCTTTCTGGAAGCAAAGAAACCATCCGTAAACGTCAAGGAAGACGCGGAACCCGCATTTCAGGTTCGTCGCTACGCGTGGTCGGCCAAACTACCTCTTTCCATCGTCACGGACTTTGAGGAGTTCGCTGTATACGATTGCCGCCAGAAACCCGATCAGCGCGACAAGGCTAGCAAGGCTCGGCTGCTCTATTGCACCTTCCGCGATTTTTCCGAAAAGTGGGACGAGATTGCCGCCATATTCTCCAAGGACGCGGTACTTAAGGGCTCGTTTGACAAATATGCATCCAGCAGCAAAGGCAAGCGCGGCAGCACCGAAGTGGATGGCGCGTTTCTGGAAGAGATTGAAGGCTGGCGTGACCTGCTGGCGCGCAATATTGCGCTGCGCAACATCGGTCTGACCCAGCGCGAACTCAACTTTTCGGTCCAGCAAACCATTGATCGCATCATCTTTCTTCGCATCTGCGAAGACCGTGGGATTGAACCATACGGCCGCTTGATGGCGCTGCAAAACGGCAACAACATCTACGCACGGCTGCGTGAACTGTTTCGTGCGGCCGATGAGCGCTACAACTCAGGTCTGTTCCATTTCGGGCCGGAGAAGCAGCGTGCCGGGTTGCCCGACGAGTTGACGCTGCGTTTGTCTATCGACGACAAGCCGCTGAAAGAGATATTCAAGAACCTGTATTACCCGGACAGTCCTTACGAATTTTCGGTGCTCGGCGCTGACATTCTTGGCAGCGTTTACGAGCAATTTCTTGGCAAGGTCATCCGACTGACCGCCGGCAACCGTGCGGTGGTGGAAGACAAGCCGGAAGTCAAGAAGGCGGGCGGCGTTTACTACACGCCGGCCTACATCGTGCATTACATCGTGCAAAACACGGTGGGCAAGTTGCTCGAAGGTAAGAGCAGCAAACAGGCAGCGGGCATCACCGTTCTCGATCCGGCCTGCGGTTCGGGCTCATTTCTGATTGGCGCGTATCAATATCTGCTGGACTGGTATCTGACGCGCTATCTCGCGGAAGGCATCGAGAAGCATGGCAAAGGCAAAGCGGCGCGAATTTGTCCAGCGGGCCACGGCGAGTGGCGCTTAACCGCGACGGAGAAGAAGCGCATTCTGCTGGCGCATATCTTTGGCGTGGACATTGACACGCAAGCGGTCGAGGTTACCAAGCTCTCTTTGCTGCTCAAGGTGTTGGAAGGCGAGTCTGGTGACACGCTTACCAGCCAGATGAAACTGTTTCATGAGCGCGTGCTGCCTGACCTGGATCGGAACATCCAGTGCGGCAACTCGCTGGTGGGGCCGGACTTTTATGACGGCGAACTCGACCTGGATGATGAGACGGCGCAGCGCGTCAACGTGTTCGACTGGCAGGCCGGGTTCCCGCAGGTTTTCAAGGCGGGCGGGTTTGACGCAGTGATCGGGAACCCGCCCTACGTGCGTCAGGAAGCACTGGGCAACTTCAAGGCGTATTTTCAGGCGCACTACGAAGCTTTTGATGGTGTCGCTGATCTCTATGCCTACTTCATGGAAAAAGGTGTCAGCCTGCTCAAAGACGGCGGTCTGTTCAGCATCATTGTGTCCAGCAGTTTCTTGCGTACCGCGTATGGACGCCCCTTGCGCCGCACATTGAGGCAGCAAGCAGCAGTGATGCGGCTGGTTGATTTTGGCGGCTTGGCTGTGTTCGCCGGTGCCAAGGACACCTATGTTTGTATTCCCCTGTTGCAGAAGGGAAGCCAACCAAAGGATATCGAGGTTGTCAGTGTTACGTCTCTTGATAATCTCAAGCTGGATGAGTACGCGCGTACGCATTGCCACCGGGTGCCCAGTGCGCGTTTCAATGAAGAGGCGTGGTCACTGAAGTCGGATGGTGAAACGGAGCTATTCACCAAGATAATGACGGCCGGTACACCGCTTGGCGACTACGTTGAAGGGAATTTCTTCCGTGGAATCCTGACTGGCCTTAATGATGCATTTGAAGTTTCAGTGGACCAGCGAGCCGACATTCTCAAATCCTCTCCAGCCTGCAAGAAGTTAATCAAACCATTTTTGGGCGGACAAAATATCCGCCGCTATGTCTTCAATGACAGCGGTCGTTTTCTGATCGTGCTGCCCAACGGGTGGACAAGAAAGCAGTCGGGCTTGAGCAATGCGACAGAAAAGCAGGCCTGGGCCTGGTTTTCAAGTGCTTACCCTGCGCTATCACAGCATCTTCTTCCTTACGCTGAGGCCCTGCGAAAGCGTCAAGACCAGGGTGAGTTCTGGTGGGAACTTCGACCCTGTGACTATTACGCTTATCTGGAAGCGCCCAAGCTGATTTTCCCGGACATCTGCAAGGCCCCGCGATTCACGCTGGACACGACAGGAATTTACCTCGCCAATACTGCTTACTGTCTTGGCACCGATGACCGCTATCTGCTTGGCATCCTCAACAGCCGGCTGTTCTGGTTCGTCATCAGCCATATCAGCATTCCATTTGGCGTGCGTGCCGGCGAGTACCGTTATCGACTCATCTACCAGTACATGGAGAAGGTTCCAATTCGTGTCATTGACGCCAAGAACAAGGATGACGGTGTTACCCACGCGGCCATGCTGAAGCTGACCGACAAGATGCTTGTCCTGCATCAGCAGCTCGCCGCTGCGAAAACCCCGCAGGACAGCACGCTGCTGCAACGCCAGATTGCGGCCACCGACACGCAGATCAACCAATTGGTGTATGCGCTGTACGGCCTCACCGGCGAAGAGGTTGCGCTGATCGAAAAGACCCAGGGTGGGCGCTCGGACTGAGGTCAAGGTGTTTCTATGATCCAGGCGTTCCGCGTTGCATCGAGTCCAGGGTTTGATCTCTGTTCGTTTCGGACGTTTTGCTCGGGGGGGGGCGGAACACGGCAATGTTGCCCCTTGGGTTTTATAATCCGCGCCGCTGATGCGGTGTACCCCGATGGGTAAGGGGGCGTCGGGTTTTGAGAACTTCTCAGGACCACCGTTGATGCCGGTTCGAGTCCGGCCGCGCATCAGTTTGATGGAGCACGAACGGAAATTCGGCGTCCGTTCAACCGTAGGGCTTCGGTCACACGGGGATGGTGGGACTGCCGGCCACCGCTTCATCACCTTTTCAGTAGTCAGCCGCCGGCACCGTGATCGTGCCGGTGGTGCGCATCGGGGTAATGCGCATGGCTGTGGGCGAGCGGTTCATGGCGATGCACGTGGCGGTGCGGCTCGTCGGCCACAACACCGGCGGCGTGTGCGTGCCGATGGTGCTCGTCATGCACGTGCAGGTGCTCGTGGTTCTGCGGTGCATGTGCATGCGCATGCTGGTGGCGCTCGGTCAGGTGCAGCCAGACACCCAGGCCCATGGTTGCGGCGGCCAGCAGCAGGCG
>CAIXNB010000037.1 GCA_903920695.1 uncultured beta proteobacterium | reverse complement strand
GGGATCGGAGCCGGCGCCAAAGGGACGTTCGCGCGGCGCGAATTCCAGGGCGCGACCGCCCTTGCAGCGATAGCCGATGCGGTCCGCTTCGGGCCCGACGCGCCAGGTATCTTCAAAGAATGATTGGCCCGACGCTTCAGTCAGCCAGTGAAAGTACAGGCCCGGCAACACGCGGACTTGCACGTCCTTGGGGAACACCGGCTTCAAATGTTCCGGCAGCGTTCTGCCCAAGTGCGATGGACCGGTGACGACACCAACCGGCAACACATCGCCAGCCTGAAGTTTTCTGCCACAAAAGCCACCCATGGCACCCAGGATGTAAGTCGAACGACTGCCCAACACCACAGGCACATCAATGCCACCGGCCACGGCAAGGTAGCCACGAACGCCGTCCTTGAGGTAGTCGAAGCTCAGCACGCTGCCGGCCTTGACGGCGACGACTTCGTAGTTGGCGATCGCAACACCATCGAGCTTGGCCGGAAGGTTGGCGCCGGTCAGCGCGATTAGCACGTCCTGCGTAAATTCGAGCTTGGGGCCGAGCATCGTCATCTCGAGCGCCGCCGCATCTTCCGGGTTGCCGAGCAGCAGATTGGCAGCACGGAATGAATACTGATCGAGCGCTCCGGACAGGGGAATGCCCAGGTGGTAGTAGCCGGTGCGCCCGGCGTCCTGTACGGTGGTCGCAAGTCCGGCTTGTAGTACCTTAATTGCCATACAAAGTCTCCGTCAGTTGGTGGTTGTAGGTGGTCGGGTTCTTCAGAAAGTCCTGCAGCGCGAATTTGACAGGCCGGATGCGCAGATCGAACGTTCCGTTCTGCACTTGCGCCAGAGCCGCGTCGTATTCCGTTCGGTTCATTGGCTTGAACTTGACAATGTCACCAGGACGGAAGAACACCATGAAATCCTTGAGGTAGGGCAGAGCCTGCTGCGGATCAAAAATCGGGGCCGGCGTGATGCCGAACATCTGATAGCCGCCGGCGCCGCGCACCGAGTAGATGCAGCTGAAACAGCCACCGTGACCGATCGTCAGTTTCGGCGTGTCGGTGCGGGGCCGCAGGTACTTGGGTACCTGGATTTGCTTCTCGCGCTCGACCATCTGAAACATGAAGGGCAGGCCCGCCACAAAGCCCACCATCGAAACAAACCAGGGTGACGCGGCGTGGGCGGCGATGAAGGCGTCAACACTGGCATAGCCGTTGATGCGCGCGCCGTACTCGAGATCGGTCGAAGTCGGTTCCTGATGGCGTTCGCGAAAACGCAGCAGCGTCTCGTTGGTCCAGGGGTCGTTGTAGAGGACCGGAATTTCGATGATGCGGGTATTGAGCTCCAGCGCGTTATCACCGAGTTCGGACTCAATCGATTTCAGCGTCTCGAGCAGTTTGTCGGGCGCAATCAGGTCGGGATCAAAACGCACCTGATACGCTGCATTGGCCGGGCAGATTTCAGTGACGCCGACGATCTGCCGCTGCGCGATGGCGTTCGTGATCGACATGCCCTTGAAGAAGGCTTCAAGTGACATCTCCGTGTTGAGTTCCACAAAGATGTGCTCGTCGCCGCCAAATGAATAGCGTGCTGGGGGTAGTGACATAGGGTTTCCTTTGAAGAGGCTGGAACGATGATCAATGCTCGGACAGGTCCGCCAGCAGGGCCTGCGCTTTGGCCGCCGCGCGCTGCGCCATCCACTGCTCAAGGTAGCCGGTGTGAAAGTGGCCGCTCCTGACCGACGGGTCGGCCAGCAGTTCCTGATGCAAGGCAACCGTGCTGTGCACGCCTTCGATGCGGGTCTCAGCCAGGGCGCGCTGCATGCGACGGATCGCACTGGCGCGGTCTTCGTCCCAGACGATCAGTTTGGCCAGCAACGAGTCGTAAAACGGGGGGATGGTGTAGCCGGCGTAAACATGGCTGTCGACCCGCACGCCTGGCCCGCCAGGCCAGCGCAGTGCGCTGAGTTTGCCCGGCTGCGGCATGAAGTTGCGCTGTGGATCTTCGGCGTTGATGCGGCATTCAATCGCCGCACCCTTGAGAACAATCTGGTCCTGCCGGTAGCGCAAAGGCTCACCCATGGCAATGCGGAGCATTTCACGCAACAGATCAACACCGGTCACCAGTTCGCTGACCGGGTGCTCAACCTGGATCCGCGTATTCATCTCGATAAAGAAGTACTCGCCGCTTTCGTCGTCGTACAGAAACTCCAGTGTCCCGGCACCGCAGTAACCCACAGCTGCAGCCAGGCGCACCGCTGATTCGCACAGCTCCTCGCGCGTCTCCTGCGACAGCGTTGGCGACGGCGCTTCCTCGACAATTTTTTGCCGCCTTCTTTGCAGCGAACATTCACGCTCATAGCAATGAATGACGTTCTTGCCATCACCCAGAACCTGAACTTCAATATGCCGGGCGCTTGCGATGAAACGCTCCAGATAGACCGCATCGTCGCCAAATGCTGCGCGTGCTTCGCCTTGGGCCAGCGGCATGAATTGACGCAGTTCGGCTTCGTCCTTCGCAACCCGAATGCCGCGCCCGCCGCCACCAGCGGACGCCTTGATCATGACCGGGTAGCCAACAACGGCTGCCACGGCGACTGCGGTTTCCAGATCGCCCACGGTGCCGGTGCTGCCCGGCACCGTGGGCACGCCGGCGCGCCGTGCAGTCTCGCGTGCCACCGACTTGTTGCCCATGCATTCGATGGTCTCGGCGCGCGGGCCGACGAAGATCAGACCCACCTGCGTCACGCGGCGCGCAAAGGCGGCGTTTTCAGACAGAAAGCCATAGCCGGGGTGCACCATGGTTGCGCCTGTTTCGCTTGCTGCGCGCAGAATGGCGTCGGCGTTGAGATAGCTTTTTGCGGGATGGGCGGCGCCGATGTTGACCACCTCATCGGCCAACTGCGCCACCAGGCTGCTGGTATCGGCGTCGCTCACCACGGCCACTGTCTGCAGCCCGAGTTCCTGCGCGGCTCGCACAATGCGCACGGCAATTTCGCCGCGGTTGGCAATCAGTAATTTGTGTATTTTCGTCATCAAACAGAGTCTTCAAAAAGCTGGTGCGGCGTGCGAACATGCGGTTTGCTATTCGATGACCAGCAAGAGCTGCCCTGCTTCAACCGGGTCTTCGTTCTCGATCGCGTAGCGCACGACCTTGCCGCTGACTTCAGCGCGGACTTCGTTGAACATCTTCATCACTTCGACCAAGCCGATCACGTCATCGATCGCCACACTGTCCCCGACCTGCTTGTAGTTCGGCGCATCCGGCGCGGGCCGCATGTAGAAGGTGCCGGGTAGAGGGGAAAGAATTTCTGCCATGGGATGCGCTCCTGAGTTGTGCTGTACGGTTCAAATAAATGGTGGGCATAAGACTTTTTGGTGCCGGCGCTTCAGCGCGGCGCTGCTTCTGAAACGGATGCAATTTGTATGCCGTTGCTAATCAAGGCCGACCGGGTGGCTTCAATCAGCGCGAGCGCACCGGGCGTGTCGCTGTGAATGCAAATCGAATCAAACGCGATAGCAATGTCCTCGTCGTCCACTGTTTTGACCACGCCTTCCTGGCAGGCGCGCAGCACGCGAGTCGCGACGCTGGCGGGGTCGAGTTTTCCGACCTGGCGGGTGAACACGATGGAGCCGGTCTTGTCATAGTTGCGATCGCCATAAAACTCGCGCACCACCGGTTGCCCAAGTTCCTTTGCCACCTTATAGGTGACCGACGCTTCCATGCAGTACAGGTACACAGTGGGGTCGATCGCCTGCAGCGCCTTGACCAGGGCAATTGAAAACTCTTCATCGATTGCCGCGCGCATGTAGAGGGCGCCGTGCAGCTTCACATGGTGCAGGGGCAGCCCCTGCCAGCGCGCGAATTCACGCAAGGCGCCGGTCTGGTAAACGATGTCGTTGAGCAGTTCGCTGCTCGAGGCCTTGATGTCGCGGCGGCCAAATCCAACCAGATCACGAAAACCCGGGTGTGCGCCAATGCCGACTGAATGCTGGCCGGCCGATGCCACCATCCGCTGCATGATGTTGGGATCGCCGGCGTGGAAACCGGTCGCGATGTTGGCAGAACTGATCAGGCCCATGATGGCCTCGTCGGTGCCCTCGCCCATACTCCATGACCCGAAACCTTCTCCCATGTCGGAGTTCAGGTCTATTGTGTTCTTCATTGCTTCGCCACTTTGTGTTCGATTGTCCGGTCTGCGCTGGCGTTCAATTCAGACCCGCCAGCATGTGAGCTTCGAAGGTAAGAGAGATCACAGAAAAAAGATAATTTTATTTTTTTAGGTGCTAGTATTAGTTTTTTAAATAGCGGGATCTCCAGTTGTGAAGCGGCTGAATCGTCTGATTCGAAATGCGATTTTCACTCCGGCAAATCAAATACTTCGCTGCCACAGCCGAGCTCGGACAGATATCCCGCGCTGCGGTTGAGTTGTCGGTTTCGCAGTCGGCGGTCACCATTTCAATACGTGAACTCGAGGAAGGCTTAGGGTATAAACTTTTCTCACGCCAGTCACGCGGCATGGAGTTGACGGATACAGGCCGCCTTTTCTTGACCAGGGCCTACGCCATTCTGGCTGCCGTCGACAATGCACGGAACCTGCCGCAACAGATTGCACCCGTCAGCGGCGAACTGATACTCGCAGCCACCTACACCGTGATGGGCTATTTCTTGCCGGATCATTTGCAACGGCTGTCCATGCTCTACCCGGCCATCCACATTCGCATGCTGGAACTGGATCGGGAAACGATTGAATCCGGATTGCTGGCGCAACACTACGACATGGCGATGCTGCTGACGTCCAATGTTCTCAATCCTGACATTCAGACTGAGACCCTGTTCAGTTCTCGGCGTCGATTATGGGTTTCAGCGCAACACCGTTTTGCGACCAAGCGCGAGGTATCCTTTGCCGAAATTGCAAAGGAGCCCTTCATCATGCTGACGGTCGATGAGGCCGCCGACTCCGCACTTCGATATTGGCACGAACATGGCCTAGAGCCCTCTGTTGCCCTGAACACAAAGTCGATTGAGGCGGTACGCAGTCTTGTTGCCAACGATCTGGGCGTGGCTATCCTGTCGGACATGGTGTACCGACCCTGGTCACTGGAAGGCAAGCGAATCGAGACGATCAAGACAGCCGAAAACGTTCCGAGCATGAATGTGGGTCTGGCGTGGCGTGCCGACACCATCATGAGCCCCGCAATGCAAACCATCCGGCAGTACTTCAAGCAGCGTTACCTGGACCCGCAAAGTCAGCAGAGTTCGGCACACCGCTGAGCCGGCGACCGGCGTCAGTTCAGTCGGCGGCGCTACCGGTCTTGCAACATTCGACGGGCTATTGACCTGTCGCACTGCCAGGTGCCGCCGCAAGTCTTAAGATACCCTCAAACCATGGCAGGGACTCAATGATGACGAACAGAATCTGGCTCAAAAACTATCCGGCTGGAATGCCTCACGAGATTGACCCGGACCTGTTCGCCTCAATCCCGGACCTCTTCGAAAAAACCGCCGCCAAGTTCTCCGACCGACCGGCTTTTCACAATCTGGGCCGCACCATCACTTATGGCGAACTGGAGCGCTTGTCGCGTGATTTCGCGGCCTTCCTCCAGGCGCTGCCAGGCATGGCCAAGGGCGAGCGCGTCGCCATCATGGCGCCCAATCTGCTGCAATACGCGGTGGCATTGCTGGGCGTCCTGCGCGCCGGCATGGTGGTGGTCAACGTCAATCCACTCTACACACAGCGCGAAGTGGAGCACCAACTCAAGGATGCCGGCGTCAAAGCGATTGTGATCGTGGAAAACTTTGCAACCGTCCTGCAGCAGGTGCTGCCGGCGACGCCAGTCAAGCACGTCATCACCTCGCAGATCGGCGACATGCTGCCCTCGCCCAAGCGCTGGCTGGTCAACTTCATGCTCAAGCGGGTGAAGAAGGTGGTGCCGCCCTGGAACATCGAAGGCGCCATCCCCTTTCTGGACGCGCTCAAGCGCGGCGCAGCAGCCCCGTTCAAGCCGGTCAAGGTGGAACGCGAAGACATCGCCTTTCTCCAATACACGGGCGGTACCACGGGTGTGGCCAAGGGCGCGATGCTGACACACCGCAACATCCTGGCCAATGTGGAGCAGACCGGCATCTGGGTCTCGGCCGATTTCAAGGACGGTGTCGAGATCGCCATTGCGCCCTTGCCGATGTACCACATCTTTTGTCTGACAGCGACGCTCTCGTTCATGAAGCGGGGCTGTCTGCTCGTGCTGATCACAAACCCGCGCGACTTGCCCGCACTGGTGAAGGAGTTCGGCCGCTGGAAGTTCAGCGTGATGACCGGTGTCAACACCTTGTTCAATGGTTTGCTGCATACCCCAGGCTTTGCGCAGCTCGATTTTTCCACGCTCAAGCTGGTGATCGGCGGTGGGGCGGCAGTGCAGCAAGCGGTGGCCGAACGCTGGCAACAGGTCACCGGACACTACATCACGGAAGCCTATGGCCTGACCGAGACCTCGCCCGGCGTTTGCGCCAACCCGCTCGGAACGCCATGGGACGGCAGCATCGGGTTTCCGATGCCGTCCACCGACATCTCGATCCGCGACGAAGAGTTCAGGGAATTACCGCCCTGGAACGGGGTCGGGGATATGGAGGCGCACACCGGCGAGCTCTGCATCCGCGGCCCGCAGGTCATGAAGGGCTACTGGAACAATCCCGTTGAAACGGCTGCCGTCATGCGCGATGGCTGGTTGAAAACCGGCGACCTCGGCCATATCGATGCCGAGGGCAGTTTCACCATCACCGACCGCAAGAAAGACATGATTCTGGTCTCTGGTTTCAACGTCTATCCGAACGAGATCGAGAGTGTGATCGGTGCGCACCCCGGTGTGCTCGAATGCGGGGTGGTGGGCGTGCCCGATGAAAAATCGGGCGAGGCCGTTAAGCTGGTCATCGTCCGCAAGGACGTCGATCTGACCAAGGAGGCGATACTGGCGTACTGCCGGACCCAACTGACGGGTTACAAGCTACCGCGGCACATTGAGTTCCGCGACGACTTGCCGAAAACGCCGATCGGAAAAATCCTGCGTCGCGACCTGCGCAATCCGCCCAAAGCCCCGTAGAGCAAGCTTGCTCTACGGGGCTAGGATTTCAGGACTTCTTCGGGTAACGGCCAGGGAACAGCTCATTGAGCTTTTGACCGGTTTCGCCGCTCGCAACGATGTCACCGGTGCGCTGCGCTTCACGCAGTTCGGCACGGATCTGTTCGCGGCTCGTGGCCGCAGTGACGGCCTTGGTCGGATAACGACCGGGGAACAACTCATTGAGCTTTTGTCCCGTTTCGCCGGTGGCAAGGATGTCACCGCTGCGTTGGGCTTCAAGCAACTGCGCACGCACCTGTTCCGTGGTCAGGCCTTGTGCCGCAACTTTTGCCGGGTAGCGATTGGGGAACAGCACATTGAGCTTTTGTCCCGCTTCGCCAGTGGCAACGATGTCGCCGCTGCGTTGGGCTTCAAACAATTCAGCGCGCACCTGTTCGCGCGTTTTAGGCGCTGATACGTCTGCCGCCAGAACATTGCCGGCAACCAGGGCGGCCACAGCCAGGGTGATGGTGGAGAGATATTTACGGTTCATGATAAGTTTCCAGTTAAGTTAAAAAATGCTCGGAAGGCGGGAATGTGTTCCTGACGGTCCGGCGCTCGAAGCGGCGTTTAATTACTTGCGTCTCATCGATGGCGTAACTATAAAATTTCTATTCCGATAGATAAACAACGCCAGGCACACTTGCACATTGCCAAATCAGCAATAATCAAGGCCTTGAAACACGAATCGGGAATGCCATGGATCGCTTGCTATCAATGCGGGTATTTCAAAAGGTCATCGACGAAGGCGGTTTTGCGGCCGCCGCCCGAGCCTTGGATATGTCGGCTGCGGTGGTCACCCGGCTGGTGGCCGACCTGGAAGACCATCTGGGCACGCGCCTGCTGCACCGCTCCACGCGGCGCCTGTCACTTAGCCTGGCGGGCGAGACTTACCTGGCCCGGGTCCGCGCCATCCTGCAGGACATCGACGAGGCGGATCGGCTGGCCAGTTCACAGACGCGTGAACTTGCGGGCGTATTGCGGGTGCTGGCGCCGCCGGTTCTGGCAACCCATGTGCTGGCACCCTTGATCGCCGGCTTCAGGCAGTTGTATCCCAGGATATTGCTCGACATCGAGGTGGCCGTCTTTCAGAATCCGCCGATCGAGGATTACGACCTCACCTTGATGCCCACCGACGAAGGCTTCGACGGCGACGTGATTGCGCGCAAGATCTCCGCCACCGAAGCCATCCTGGTCGCCTCGCCCGAATACATCAAACGCAAAGGCACACCGGCGACGCCGCAAGACCTGGCCCAGCACGAAATCCTGCGCCTGAAAGCGCTGGGGCAACACCGGCGCAGTTGGCGTTTGTTCAACGCCGAGCGCCAGGATGAGCCACTCGATGTGACGGTGGAGCCGGGCCTCTGGATCAACCACACCGATACCCTGATCCGGGCCGCGCTGGACGGCGCTGGCATCACGACAACCGCCGTGGAACTGGTCGCGCCCTATCTGTCACGCGGGGAACTGGTGCGCGTACTGCGCCCCTGGATTGCCGGCCGGCTCGTTCTGTACGCAGCCCTGCCGAGCCGAAAATTCCTGCCCGAGCGCACACGCGTTTTTCTGGACTACCTGACCGAGCGCACACGCACAGAAGTCGGCCAGGCCGTGGCGGCCTGTGAGAACTGCTAGGCCACTGTCGATTCGCCCTTAAAATCCCCCCATCCAAGGAGCGTTGCAGCGGGTCTGAACCCCGTCAGGCTTGGGTATTGCCAACGACGCTCACCTGCTTTTTTCAAATCCACAGGTGAGTTGCATGTCCGAGATTCTTGTTCCCACGATGAAGCTGGCCGGCCTGGAGCCGGTCGCCATTGGCGCCGTCGCTGCCAGCGAAGACGGCGTCGCCTCCATCCCGCGCGCCACCTTCGTCAACATCGGCGAGCGCACCAACGTCACCGGCTCCAAGGTCTTCGCCCGCATGATCCTCAACGGCGAGTTCGAGAAGGCGCTGAGCGTGGCGCGCCAGCAGGTGGAAAACGGCGCCCAGATCATCGACATCAACATGGACGAGGCCATGCTTGACAGCCAGGCCGCCATGGTGCGTTTCCTGAACCTGATCGCTTCTGAGCCCGACATCTCGCGCGTGCCGGTGATGATCGATTCGAGCAAGTGGAGCGTGATCGAAGCCGGCCTGCGCTGCGTGCAAGGCAAGGCTGTCGTCAATTCGATCAGCATGAAGGAGGGCGTTGCCGAGTTCAAGCGCCAGGCCAGGCTGCTGCGGCGCTACGGCGCGGCTGCCGTCGTGATGGCCTTTGATGAACAAGGCCAGGCCGACACCTTTGATCGCAAGATCGGAATCTGCGAGCGCGCCTACCGCATCCTGGTCGACGAGGTCGATTTCCCGCCTGAAGACATCATCTTCGACCCCAACATCTTCGCCATCGCCACCGGCATCGAGGAGCACAACAACTACGCTGTTGATTTCATCAATGCCACGCGCTGGATCAAGCAGCATCTGCCCGGCGCCAAGGTGTCAGGCGGCGTCTCCAACGTCAGCTTTTCGTTTCGCGGCAACGACCCGGTGCGCGAGGCGATCCACACCGTTTTCCTGTACCACGCGATTGCCGCCGGCATGGACATGGGCATCGTCAACGCCGGCATGGTCGGCGTCTACGACGACCTGGAGCCGTTGCTGCGCCAGCGTGTGGAAGACGTGGTGCTCAATCGCCGCCCTGATGCCGGCGAGCGCCTGGTCGAGATCGCCGAAGGCGCCAAGGGCGCGGCCAAGGACGAGAGCACGAGACTGGCCTGGCGCGGCACCGCCGAGCAGCCGGCCAGCGTCGAGCAGCGCCTGAGCCACGCCATGGTGCACGGCGTCACCGACTTCATCACCGAAGATACCGAAGAGGCGTACCAGGCCGTGCTGGCGCGCGGCGGGCGTCCGCTGCACGTGATCGAAGGCCCGCTGATGGCCGGCATGAACATCGTCGGTGATCTGTTCGGCCAGGGTAAGATGTTCCTGCCGCAGGTGGTCAAGAGCGCGCGTGTCATGAAGCAGGCGGTGGCGCACCTGATCCCGTACATCGAGGAAGAAAAGCGGCTCGACGAAGCAGCCGGGCGCGACGTCAAGACCAAGGGCAAGATCATCATCGCCACCGTCAAGGGCGACGTGCACGACATCGGCAAGAACATCGTCACCGTGGTCCTGCAATGCAACAACTTCGACGTCGTCAACATGGGCGTCATGGTGCCGTGCCACGAGATCCTGGCGCGCGCCAAGGCAGAGGGCGCCGACATCGTTGGTCTCTCGGGCCTGATCACGCCAAGCCTGGAAGAAATGAGCTACGTGGCCGCCGAGATGCAGAAGGACGATTACTTCCGCCTGCGCAAGATCCCGCTCATGATCGGCGGCGCCACCACCTCGCGCGTGCACACCGCCGTCAAGATCGCGCCGCACTACGAAGGGGCGGTGGTCTACGTGCCCGACGCCTCGCGCAGCGTCAACGCGGCGCAGGGGCTGCTGTCGGACCAGTCCGCCAGCTACATCGCCGAACTCAGCGCCGACTATGAACGCGTGCGCCAGCAGCACGCCAACAAGAAGCAGACGCCCTTGTGGCCGCTGGCCCGGGCGCGCGCCAACAAGACCGTGATTGACTGGACGCGCTACACACCGACTCGACCGAAGTTCCTGGGCCGTCGCGTCTTCAAAAACCTCGATCTCAACGAGTTGGTCAAATTCATCGACTGGGGGCCGTTCTTCCAGACCTGGGATCTGGCTGGCCCTTATCCGGCGATTCTGGAAGACGCAGTCGTGGGCCAGGAAGCGCAGCGCGTCTTCAAAGACGCCCAGACCATGCTCAAGCGCCTGATCGAAGGCCGCTGGCTCACAGCCAATGGCGTGATCGGACTCTATCCGGCCAACTCGGTGAACAACGACGACATCGCGTTCTACACCGATGATTCGCGCAGCACGGTCGCGCTGACCTGGTACGGCTTGCGCCAGCAGACCGAAAAGCACGTGATCGACGGTGTGCAGCGGCCGAGCCGCTGCCTCGCTGATTTCGTCGCGCCCCAAGGGGTGGCTGCCGACTATGCCGGCCTCTTCGCGGTGACGACAGGGCTGGGCAGCGAGAAGCAGGAGCAGGTCTTTCTCGACGCGCACGACGACTACTCCGCCATCCTGTTGAAGTCGCTGGCCGATCGCCTGGCCGAGGCCTTTGCCGAATGCTTGCACCAACGCGTGCGCACCGACCTATGGGGCTACGGCGCGCAGGAAGCACTGGCACCGCAGCAACTGATTGCCGAGAAATACCAGGGCATACGCCCGGCGCCGGGCTATCCGGCCTGCCCCGATCACAGCGTCAAGCAAGACATGTTCGAACTGCTGCAGTGCGCCGACATCGGCATGGGCGTGACCGAGAGCCTGGCCATGACGCCGGCGGCGAGTGTCAGCGGCTTCTACATCGGTCACCCCGAGAGCTGCTACTTCAGCGTCGGCAAGATTGGCCCCGACCAGCTGCAGGATTTGGCGCAACGTCGTAACATGGACGCGCAGGACTTGCAGCGTCTGCTGGCACCGAATCTTTAATCATCAACCCGCAAGGGACCGCATGACCGAAACCCTGTTGCAGGTACAGCAACTCAGCAAATCCTTTGGCGCGCGCCGGGCGGTCGATGCCGTTTCGTTTGACGTGCAGCGCGGGCAGACGCTGGGCCTGATCGGTCCGAACGGCGCCGGCAAATCGACCACGGTCAGCATGATCTGCGGTTTGTTGCGCCCCGACGCCGGCGCGGTTGTGCTGGGCGGCGCGGTCGTCGGCCAGGGCAACAGCGAAGTCAAGCGCCTGCTGGGTCTGGTGCCGCAGGAACTGGCCCTGTTTGACGACTTGTCAGCGCGCGAGAACCTGCGTATCTTCGGCGCCCTCTATGGCCTGCATGGCAGCGCCCTGAAACGCCGCTGCGATGCGGCACTGGACCAGGTCAATCTGGCGGACCGCGCCAAGGATCTGGTCAACACCTTTTCCGGCGGCATGAAGCGCCGCTTGAACATTGCGGCGGCGCTGCTGCACGATCCGCAATTGCTGATCCTCGATGAGCCGACGGTCGGCGTCGACCCGCAGAGCCGCAACGCGATTTTTGAGAGCCTTGAGACGCTTAAGCGCCAGGGCCTGTCGCTGATCTACACCAGCCACTACATGGAGGAAGTCGAACGCCTGGCTGACCACATCGTGGTGATCGACCACGGCAAGGTCATCGCCGACGAGACGCCGGCCGCGCTCTACCTGCGGCTGCCGACCGCAGCCGCCTTGCATGTTGAACTGGAACGTGCCATCCCCGCAGCGGCACTGCAGCTGCTGCAAGCCAGACCCGATGTGGCCGCTGTTGTCGTCGCCGCACACAGCCTGGACATTGCCCTGCGCCGCAATGCCGACGCGCTGGCGGTGCTGGAGTGGCTCAGCGCGCAGGGTTTGCGCCCCGTCTATTTCAGCACCACGCAGACCCGGCTCGAAGAGGTCTTTCTGACCCTGACCGGCCGCACGCTGCGCGATTGACACCTGACTGAAAGCCACCGCACCATGACTGCACTGATCGCCCTTGTGCGCAAAGATCTGGTCCTTTTTCTGGCGGACCGGCGTGCTCTCGTGCTGGCCTTGATCATGCCGGTCATGCTCGGCGCCTTCTTCGGCTTTCTCTTTGGCGGGTCCGGGCGATCAGACAACAGCAAGATCGAGATCGGCGTGGCCTCGCAGGACGACAGCGACATCAGCCGCCAGATCATCAGCGGCCTGAAGGCCGACAGTTCGCTGCACACCGTGGATTTGACGCCGGAGGAAGCCAGGGAGCAGGTGCGCAAGGGCAAACTGACGACGGCGCTCGTGATACCGGCCGGTTTTGGGCAGGCCTCGGGTGCTGCATTCTTTGGCGGCGCCGCCAAGCCCGAGATCGCCATCTTTTATGACCCGACGCAAAGCGCCGTTCTGGCCATGGTCAAAGGTCTGCTGACGCAGCAGGTGATGCAGGTCGTGAGCGCCGAGATGTTCGGTGGCAAACAAGGCTTTCAATTCATCGATCAGAGCATCGCGCAACTCGACCAGGCGGCACAGGCGGATCCGGCACGCACGGAAATGCGGGACTTCCTGCGCAGCGTGAAGAAGTTTCAAATGGATAACCAGACGCAGGGCCAAGCCGCAACGCCGGGGACGCCGCAGCATGCGGGTGGTTTGTCGGTGCCCTTCGTCATGCAAGAGCAGGCCATGAGTTCGGGCCCGAAGTACAACGGTTATGCGCATTCGTTTGCCGGCATGGGTGTGCAGTTCATCCTGTTCATGGGGCTCGACGCCGGCGTCGGCATCCTGCTGGCGCGCCGCCTTGGTTTGTGGAGCCGCTTTCGCGCGGCGCCGATCAGCATCGGCACCATTCTGGGCGCGCGCGCCATTTCAAGCGCGCTCATTGCGCTGGGCCTGCTGGCTTTCATTTACCTGGTCGGTGGTGTCTTCTTCCAGATCCGGATTGCCGGCAGCATGCCGGGTTTCCTCGGCATCGCGCTGTGCTTTGCGCTGTTCACCGCCACCTTTGGCCTGTTCATTGCCGCCATCGGCACGACGCCCGAAGCCACGCGCCGGCTGGCCACCTTTGCCACGCTCATCATGGTCATGCTCGGCGGCGCCTGGGTGCCCGCTTTCATCTTTCCGCAATGGCTGCAAACCGCCAGCCTGATCATGCCGACGCGCTGGGCCGTCGATGGTCTGGACGCCATGACCTGGCGCGGTTTGCCGCTCGATGCGGCATGGCTGCCGATGGCCGTGCTGTTTGGCTTCTCCTTGCTGTTTGGCGCGCTGGCGCTGTGGAAGTTCCGGCGCGAAGACGGCGCTTGAACCGACAGCGCACTAGGCCGTCGCCAGCGCGTGGCGCTGTGCCAGCATCAGGGCGCCGGCACCGGCCACGCTCATGACCAGCAGCAGCCACAGGGCGTGCGTGTAGCCCAGGGCAGGCGACCACATCAGCCCGACCAGCAGCGGCGCGCCGGCGCGTGACAGCGCCAACGGCAGACCGAGCGCGCCGTTGAGCGTGGCGACATGGTCGCGGTTCACGTACTGTGCGATGGCCGTGCCCTTGACGATGGTGAGCATGCCGTTGCCCATGCCGTACAGCAGCACGAACAGCCACACAACGCTGATTTGCGCGGCGCCGAAATGCGGCGCGGCCAGCAGCGCGATCAGGCCCAAGGGCACCAGGCAGGGAATGAGACGGTTCGCCATGTGGACGTCGAAGTGGTGCTCGAAGAAGAACAGCAGCAGGCGCCCGAGCACCTGGATGACACCGATGCTGGCCGGTATCGCGATAACCCAGGCCTCGCGCATGCCGCTTTCGCGCAGCAGGTTCACCATGTGCGCCGGCAGGGCCACCGTGACCGCCATCAACAGCACGACAAAGACCCCGATCAGCAGGAACGGGGCGCTGCGCATCAGGCGCAGCACGTCTTGCGAGGTCCGTGCCGAATCGGGCGCGACCTGCGACAGCGGGCGCGGTGCGCCGCGCAGCGTGATCGCATGCAGCGGCGCGCACAGCAACAGATGAAAAAACGCCAAACCGACCAAGGCCTGGCGCCAACCCCAGTGCGCAATCAGCCAGGCGGTGAGCGGAATAAAGACCGTGCTGGCCAGGCCACCGAGAAAAGTCATGGTGATGATGGCGCGCCGGAAATCGTTTGGAAAGCGCCGCGTCACCACGGCAAAAGCCGGTGAATACAGCACAGCGGCCATGGCGGCGCCGAGACCGGCCCAGACCGCATAGAAGCCGGCAATGCCAGCGACCTGACTATGCAGCAAGAGGCAGACACCTGCCAGCAGCGAGCCGCTTGTCATCACGATGCGCTCGTGACCGCGGTCAATCCAGCGCCCCACCGGGTAGGCCATCAGGCCTTCGACCAGTAGCGCCAAGCTGAAGGCCACGGAAGACTGGGCCCGGCTCAGTCCCAACTCACGCTCCAGTGGCGACATCAGAAGAGCGAAGGTGTAGAAGATGCTGCCCCAGCTGATCAACTGCGCCAGCGACAGCCAGCCGACCAGGCTGCGGTCGTGCTGAACGTGGTTTTCCATTCGGGGATTATGGCAAGCCTGCCGGCCCATTCGCGCGCCGGTACTGCATGGCCTCGGCCACATGCGCAAGCTGGGTGCTGTGCGCGCCGGCCAGGTCGGCGATGGTACGCGCCACCTTGAGCGCGCGGTGTGTGCTGCGCGCCGACCAGCCCAGGCGCGCGGCAGCGACGTGGAGGAACTTGGCCGCTGCCGCGTCAAGCAACACATGCGTATCAATCTCCTGTCCGTGCAGAGCCTGGTTCGGCTTGCCCTGGCGTGTGATGGCGCGCTCGCGCGCCGCCATGCAACGTTCACGGATGCTGGCGCTGGCTTCGCCAGCGGGTGCCTGCAGCAGATCGCTCGCCGGCACGGCTGGCACCTCCACATGCAGGTCAATGCGATCCAGCAGAGGGCCACTGAGCTTGCCCTGGTAGCGCGCAATCTGGTCCGGTGTGCAGCGGCACGCCCGCTGCATCGAGCCGAGGTAGCCGCAGGGGCAGGGGTTCATGGCGCCGATCAACTGAAAGCGCGCCGGGAACTCGCAGCGCCGCGCCGCACGCGAGATCGTGATCGTGCCCGACTCCAGCGGCTCGCGCAGGGCTTCAAGTGCGGCACGCGGGAACTCTGGCATTTCATCAAGAAACAGCACGCCGTGGTGCGCCAGCGAGACCTCACCCGGTCGCGGCGGTGAGCCACCACCAACCAGTGCCACCGCGCTGGCCGTGTGGTGCGGGCTGCAGGTCGGACGCTGCGCCCAGCGTGCCAGCGAGAAACGGCCACCGAGGCTGGCCACGGCGGCGCTCTCAAGCGCTTCGCTGCTGGTCATCGGCGGTAACAGGCCGGCAAAGCGCTGCGCCAGCATCGACTTGCCCGAGCCTGGTGGTCCGCTCAGCAACAAACTGTGGCCGCCGGCCGCTGCGATCTCGAGCGCGCGCTTCGGACCCAGCTGACCCTTGACGTCGGCCAAGTCCGGGTATGGCACGACCAGCGCCTGCGGCCTGGCACTAACGCGTGACCAACCGGGGCTGGGCTCGGGCGCTGGCGCATCCGCAGCTTGGGCTACAAACTGGCGCACCACATCGAGCAGATGGCCAGCCCGATAGACCTCGGCCTCGCCCACCAGGGCTGCCTCCTCGGCGCTGTCCGATGGCAGCACGAGCCGGGTCTGGACGCCGCTAGCGTGCAGAGCCAAGCTCATGGCCAGCGCGCCGCGAACAGGCCGCAATTCACCCGACAGCGACAACTCGCCGGCAAACTCGTAGCCACTTAGACGGGCCGTGTCGATCTGGCCGCTGGCGGCCAAAATACCCAGCGCGATCGGCAAATCAAAGCGGCCAGAATCCTTGGGCAAATCCGCCGGTGCCAAGTTCACGGTGATGCGCTTGTTATGGGGGAATTCGAGACCTGCGTTCTGGATCGCCGAGCGCACGCGTTCACGTGCCTCCTTGACCTCGACATCAGCCAGACCGACCAAGGTGAAGCTGGGCAGGCCGTTGGCCAGATGCACTTCCACGGTGACGGCAGCCGCCTCCAGGCCGAGCAGGGCTCGGCTTTGCACCAGGGACAAACTCATGCGGATTCCTCTCCAAAAGGGTGCGTGTCAAATTCTCCAACGTTCATCGGCGTGCACCATCGCTGTGCGACCTGTTTTTTCTACAGAGAGTTCAACGCACGCCAAATGATTTGGTGCACACAGTGACAGATGGTCTTTTTTTGGCCTCTGGCACGGTCTGTGCGTATAGCCTCCCGTACGACTTTTGATCACGACCCGTCGCAACCAAACCAGGAGAACGCATGAAGCTTATCACCGCGATCATCAAACCTTTCAAGCTCGACGAGGTGCGCGAAGCGCTCTCCTCGATCGGTGTGCAAGGGATCACCGTTACCGAAGTCAAGGGCTTCGGGCGCCAGAAGGGCCACACGGAACTGTACCGTGGCGCCGAATACGTGGTGGACTTTCTGCCCAAGGTCAAGGTCGAAGCCGCAGTTGCCGACGAACTGGTCGACCGCGTCATCGAAGCCCTTGAAGGCGCAGCCCGCACCGGCAAGATCGGTGATGGCAAGATTTTTGTCTACGACCTCGAACAGGTCGTTCGCATCCGTACCGGCGAAACCGGCAAGGAAGCGCTGTAAGGCACTCGCACAACCGACACGAGAACACCAACATGAAAAAACTCCTTGCCTCCCTGACCCTGGGTTTGAGCCTGCTCTTTGGCGGCACCGCCGTCATGGCACAAACCCCCGCCGCCGCTCCAGCCGCCACGGCGTCCGAAGCAGCCAAACCCGCTGAAGCCGTTGCAGCCGCTGCACCGGCTGCAACGGCCAGCGCCCCGGCCGCTGCGGCCTCTGCCGCGCCAGCCCCGGTGCCGAACAAGGGCGACGTCGCCTGGATGATCGTCGCCACCGCCTTTGTCATCATGATGTCGATCCCCGGCCTGGCCCTGTTCTATGGCGGCCTGGTGCGCAGCAAGAACATGCTGTCGGTGCTGATGCAGGTGTTCGTCACCTTCTCGATGATCGTCGTGCTGTGGTGCCTCTATGGCTACAGCCTGGCCTTCACCGAGGGCAACCAGTTCATCGGCGGTCTGGACCGTCTCTTCATGAAAGGTCTGTTCGATCCGATCAAGGGCGAGTTCGCCATGGCGGCCACCTTCAGCAAGGGCGTTGTGATCCCTGAACTGCTGTTCATGGCGTTCCAGGCCACCTTTGCCGCCATCACCTGCTGCCTGATCATCGGCGCCTTCGCCGAGCGCATCAAATTCTCCGCCATGCTGCTGTTCATGGCCCTGTGGTTCACCTTCAGCTACACGCCGATGGCCCACATGGTCTGGTTCTGGATGGGTCCTGACGCCTACACCAGCAAGGAAGTGGTTGACGCGGTCAACGCCAAGGCCGGCCTGATCTGGCAATGGGGCGCGCTCGACTTTGCCGGCGGTACCGTGGTGCATATCAACGCCGCCGTGGCCGGCCTGGTTGGCGCCTTCGTGCTCGGCAAGCGCACCGGTTATGCCAAGGAATCGATGGCCCCACACAGCCTGACACTGACGATGGTTGGCGCCTCCCTGCTGTGGGTAGGCTGGTTCGGCTTCAACGCCGGCTCGGCACTGGAAGCCAACGGCACCGCCGTGCTGGCCTTCATGAACACCTTCTCTGCTACGGCGGCTGCGGTGCTGGCCTGGTGCATGGGTGAAGCGCTGATGCGCGGCAAGGCTTCGATGCTCGGTGCTGCATCCGGTGCAGTGGCTGGCCTGGTTGCCATCACCCCGGCCTGCGGCAACGTCGGCCTGATGGGTGCCATCGTGATCGGCTTCGTCGCCGGCTTCGCCTGCCTCTGGGGTGTGAACGGCCTGAAGAAGATGATCGGTGCCGATGACTCGCTCGACGTGTTCGGTGTGCACGGTGTTGGCGGCATCGTTGGCGCCCTGCTAACCGGTGTCTTCAACAGCCAGGCCCTCGGTGGTCCCGGCCTGGTCGGTGACTGGGTCACGGCTACGGCGTCTTCGATGCCGATTGCAGAGCTGGTCCTGATTCAGGCCAAGGCCGTGGGACTGACCATCCTCTGGTCTGGCGTGGTCTCCTTCATTGCCTACAAGATCGTCGATATGACCATCGGTCTACGCGTCAGCGAAGAAGAAGAACGCGAAGGCCTGGACATCTCGTCGCACGGCGAAACCGCTTACAGCCGCTAAGCAGAAATACTGCCTCTCAATTTCCCAAGTCTCCAAGAGTTTATCCCCCCGCGCCGCAAGGCTCGGGGGGCTTTTTTTTTCGCCCAACGCTTGGAACCGGCAAACGTACACTCAGACCATGTCCTGGCACGCCCACCTGCAACTTGATTACCGACTGGAAGCCGCGCGCACAGTGGCCCGACATGAACACAACGGGCCTTTGCGCATCCTGCAAAGCCTGTACCCGGAAGGCGATGCGGTCTGCCACAACGTGCTGGTGCATCCGCCCGGTGGCCTGGTCGGCGGCGACACGCTTGATCTGCGCGTCACCGCAGGCCAGACCGCGCATGGTCTGATCACGACGCCCGGCGCCACGCGTTTCTACCGCTCCAGCGGCGAAGCGGCGCTGCAGCGCACCGAGATCACGCTGAGCGACCAGGCGCGACTTGAATGGCTGCCGCTGGAAGCGATTGCCTACAACGACTGTCGGGCCGAGAACCGCCTCTCCATCACGCTGGACGCCGGCGCCGAGTTCATGGGCTGGGATGTGACGGCATTCGGGCTGCCGAATGCCAATCTGCCGTTCGCGCGCGGCAGTTTTCTACAGCACATCGAGGTGCCGGGCGTCTGGCTGGAGCGCGGCCTGATCCGCGCCGACGATGAGCGGCTGATGAACGGCCCGCTCGGCCTGGCGGGTCAGCGCTGCCTGGCGTCGCTGTTCTTTGTTGCCGGCAGCGCAGTCGCCAAGGAACGGCGCCAGGGCGCACTCGACGCCGCGCGCGACGTGATCGCCGCGCATGCGCTGCGACCTCTCGCGGGTGTCACCAGCCCGTGCCCGCAGGTCGTGGTGGTTCGGGTGCTGGCGCCGCTAGTCGAGCCGGCGATGGACCTGCTGCGCCAGATCCGCAGCGTCTGGCGACCGCACTTGTGGCGCTTGCCAGCCAATAACCCGCGGATCTGGACGACGTAGGGTAAGACATGGATCCCGGGTCGGGCCCGGGACGACAAGAATGAGTTGTCACTGCGCTCCCCTGTTGTCATTGCGCTCCCCTGTTGTCACTGCGCTCCCCTGTTGTCATTGCGGACCTGATCCGCAATCCAGGCTCCACGTAACCCCGTTACATCAAATCGCCACCAGCTCGCGCACGCCGTCGATTTCCATGTTGCGACCCAGGCCGCGTGCCAGCACCGCGCCGCGTTCCATTACCACGTAGTCATCGGCCAGGTCACGCGCGAAGTCGTAGTACTGCTCGACCAGCACGATCGCCATGTCGCCGCGATCGGCCAGCATGCGGATGACGCGCCCGATGTCCTTGATGATGCTGGGCTGTATGCCTTCGGTCGGCTCGTCGAGCAGCAGCAGACGCGGCCCGGCGGCCAGTGCGCGCGCAATCGCGAGTTGCTGCTGCTGCCCGCCCGAGAGGTCACCACCGCGGCGCCCCAGCATCTGTTTGAGGACCGGGAATAGCTCGAACAGTTCGACCGGTACCTGCGTGCCAGCCTTCTTGTAAGCGAGACCCATTGCCAGGTTCTCCGCCACCGTGAGGCGGGCAAAGATTTCCCGACCCTGCGGCACAAAGCCGATGCCCGCGCGTGCGCGATCATAGGGCGTGGCGTTCTGGATCGCCTTGCCATCGAGTTCAATGCTGCCACTCTTGATCGGCACCAGGCCCATCAGGCTTTTCAGCAATGTGGTCTTGCCGACACCGTTGCGCCCGAGGACCACCGTGACCTTGCCCAGCGTCGCCTGCAAGCTGACGTCGCGCAGGATGTGCGAGCCGCCGTAGTACTGGTTGATATTCTTGACGTTCAGCATACTGTTGGCTCTTTCCAGAGGGGACCCGGGCCAAACGTCCGACCTGTGAGGTTGTCATCCCGGACCCGATCCGGGATCCATGGATTGCGGGTCAAGCCCGCAATGACAAACCAGGGGCCCGCAAGCACATTAGCGTCCAAGGTAGACCTCGATCACGCGCTCGTCGGCCTGCACCTGCGCCAGCGTGCCCTGTGCCAGCACGGAACCGTCGCACAGCACGGTGACGATGTCGGAGATGGTGTTGATGAAGCTCATGTCGTGCTCCACCACCATCAGCGAATGCTTGCCCTTGAGTGAGAGGAAGAGCTCGGCCGTGCGCTCGGTCTCTTCGTCGGTCATGCCGGCCACGGGTTCGTCGAGCAGCAGCAGCTTGGGGTCCTGCATCAAGAGCATGCCGATCTCCAGCCACTGCTTCTGGCCGTGGCTCAGGTTGCCGGCCAGGCGCCCCACGTGCTCGCGCAGGTGGATGGTCTGCAGCACTTCGAGCAGGCGGTCGCCCTGCAGTGAGTCGAGCGTGAAGAACATCGAGGCGCGCACCGCCTTGTTGGTTTTGAGCGCCAGTTCCAGGTTCTGGAACACCGTGAGCTGTTCGAACACCGTGGGCTTCTGGAACTTGCGCCCGATGCCCATCTGCGCGATCTCGGACTCGGTGTAGCGCAGCAGGTTGATCGTGCTGCCGAAGAAGACGCGCCCCTGGTCGGGCCGCGTCTTGCCGGTGATGATGTCCATCATGGTCGTCTTGCCGGCGCCGTTGGGGCCGATGATGCAGCGCAGCTCGCCCGGTGCAATGTCGAGCGACAGTCTGTTGATGGCCTTGAAGCCATCAAAGCTCACGCTCACATCTTCCAGGTACAGGATGCGGCCGTGCGTCACGTCCACTTCGCCCGGTGTGGCGATGCGCGAGAAGCCGGCCGCGCGGCCACCCGATTCGGTGTGACCCTGCTGCTTCTTCTGCGCCAGCGCCTCAATGCGCTGTGCGCCCTCTTCCATCAGATCAGGCGTCATGAACTGGCCCCCACGCTTGCCACTTTGTATGCTGCGCTGCCCCCCGAGGGGGCCTTCGCGACTTGGGGCGACCCGGCGTCGCTCATTTCCGTTCTCCCTTCAATCTCTTCACAAGGCCCACAATGCCATCGGGCAGGAACAGCGTCACGCCGATGAATAGCGCACCCAGAAAATAGAGCCAGAACTCGGGGTAGGCCACGGTGAGCCAGCTCTTGGCGCCGTTGACGACGAAGGCACCGACGATGGGGCCGATCAGCGTGGCGCGGCCACCGACCGCAGCCCAGATCGCGATCTCGATCGAATTGGCCGGACTCATCTCGCTCGGGTTGATGATGCCGACCTGCGGCACATAGAGCGCACCGGCCACGCCGCACATCATGGCCGAGAGCGTCCAGATGCTGAGCTTGTAGCCCAGGGGCGAGTAGCCGCTGAACATGACCCGCGTCTCGGCGTCACGCACGGCCTGCAGCACGCGGCCGAACTTGCTGCGGATCAGCCAGCGCGCCAACAGGAAAAAACTCAGCAGCGTCACGCTGGTCAGCACGAACAGGCTCATGCGCATCGATGGCGTGGCAATCGGAATGCTCAGGATGCGCTTGAAATCGGTGAAGCCGTTGTTGCCGCCAAAGCCGGTTTCGTTGCGGAAGAACAGCAGCATCGCGGCGAAGGTCATGGCCTGCGTGATGATCGAGAAATAGACGCCCTTGATACGCGAGCGGAACGCAAAGTAGCCGAACACCAGGGCCACCAGACCCGGCACCGCGACGATCAGGAACAGCGTGGCGCCGAAGCTGTCGCTGAAGCTCCAGTGCCAGGGCAGCGTCTTCCAGTCCAGAAACACCATGAAGTCGGGCAGCGCGCTCTTGTAATTGCCGTCCAGACCGATCTGGCGCATCAAATACATGCCCATGGCGTAGCCGCCGAGCGCAAAGAAGACGCCGTGGCCCAGGCTCAGGATGCCGGTGTAACCCCAGATCAGGTCCATCGCCAGCGCGCAGATGGCGTAGCACATGATCTTGCCAATCAGCGCCACGGCGTAATCGCTCAGGTGGAACAGGCTGGTCTTGGGCAGCAGCAGGTTCAGCGCCGGCGCGGCAACACACAGCACCAGCACGGCAAGGATGAAGGCGCTCCAGCCGCTACGGCTAAGCAACGGGCCTTTGGTTGGCAGGGCGGGTGTGGCTGCGGTGTTCATCCTCATGCCTCCGCACTGCGGCCCTTCATCGCGAAGATGCCTTGCGGGCGCTTCTGGATGAAGATGATGATGAAGACCAGCACGGCGATCTTGGCCAGTACGGCGCCGGCCCAGCCCTCGAGGAACTTGTTGAGCACACCCAGACCCAGCGCGGCGTAAACCGTGCCAGCCAGTTGCCCGACGCCGCCCAGCACCACCACCATGAAGGAATCGACGATATAGCCCTGGCCCAGATCAGGCCCAACGTTGCCGACCTGGCTCAGCGCGCAGCCGGCCAGCCCGGCAATGCCCGATCCCAGCGCAAAAGCGTAGGTGTCGATGCGCGCCGTGTTGACGCCCATGCAGGAGGCAATCGGCCGGTTCTGCGTCACGCCGCGCACAAACAGGCCCAGACGCGTGCGGCCAATCAGCCAGGCCACGGCGCCCAGCACAAAGACGGCAAAGCCGATGATCACGATCCGGTTGAAGGGCAGCGAGAGATTGCCCAGCACCTGCACGCCGCCACTCATCCAGGACGGGTTCTCCACGCCCACGTTCTGCGCACCAAACAGTGTGCGCACCAGTTGCATCAGCATCAGGCTGATGCCCCAGGTGGCCAGCAGGGTTTCAAGCGGACGTCCGTACAGGAAGCGGATCACGCTGCGCTCCAGCGCCGCACCCATCAGTGCCGAGGCCAGAAAAGCCACCGGCACCGACACCAGCAGGTACCAGTCGAAGACGCCCGGCAGGTATTTGTGGAACAGCACCTGCACCACGTAAGTCGCGTAGGCGCCGATCATCATCAGTTCGCCATGCGCCATGTTGATGACGCCCATCAGCCCGTAGGTGATGGCCAGACCGAGGGCGACCAGCAGCAGGATGCTGCCCAGGCTGATGCCGCTGAAGATCGCGCCCAGGCGGTCGCCCCAGGCCAGCGCCGACTCGACTTCGCGCAGGCTTAAGTTCAACGCCGATGTAACGTCGGGCTCGGTCTCCACCTTGAGCCGCGCCAGCAGCACGGTCTTGGTATTGGCCTGCGTGCTGCTGCGCAGCAGCTTGGCGGCTTCGAGCCGCTTGCCCTTGTCGGCACTGTTCATCAGCGCAGCGGCGCGCACCAGGCCGAGTTCGAGTTTGATCTGTGCGTTGGCTTCGCTGGCGTAGGCCTTCTCGATCAGCGGCAATTTGGTTTCATCGGCGTCACTCTGCAACTGCTTGATGGCGGCGCTGCGCGTTTTCTCGTCGGGGGAAAACAGCTTGAGCGCAGCCAGTGCCGAATCGAGCTCACCGCGCATGCGGTTGTTGTTCATCACGTCTTCGGCGCCATCGGGCACGGCAGCCTCGGCCCCGCTGACCGGGTCGAAGCCCTTGCCGTCGCGCACGATAAACACCTTGGTGCCGGCTACTTTGACGGCGTCGTCGGACAGCGCCTGAAAGAAGGCAGCGGTCTTCTCGTCAGCCGCTGCCAGCGCCTTGGCCAGCGCCTCGACACGGGCGTCGGATTCGCCAACGGCTATTGCCCGGGCCTCATCAGCCGTCAGCGCTTGCACCTGGCTGCCCAGCAATAGCGCAATGGAAAAGCAAAGAGATCGAATCAACATAAGTAGAACCTGTAGGGTGGGCACGCTGGTGGATGTCCACTCTGCAGCTCCTTTTGGCGGAACCCGCTGCATAGTGCTTGTCATCCCGGGCTTGACCCGGGATCCAGTGCCACGCCAGCACTGGATTGCGGGTCAAGCCCGCAATGACAGGGAGAGGTCGTCATCGCCATGGCCAGCGGCCTTGCGATGACGAGCAGCCTCTTACTTCTTCGCAGGCTCGTCCGGCTTGCCGGCATTGCCTTCGATGTACGGGCTCCACGGCTTGGCCTTCACCGGGCCCGGTGTCTTCCAGACCACGTTGAACTGGCCGTCGGCCTTGATCTCGCCGATGAACACGCTCTTGTGCAGATGGTGGTTCTTCTCATCCATCTTGGAAACGATGCCGCTTGGGGCCTTGAAGGTCTGGCCCGCCATGGCGGCAATCACCTTGTCAACATCGGTCGACTTGGCCTTCTCGACGGCCTGCTTCCACATGTTGATGCCGATGTAGGTGGCTTCCATCGGATCGTTCGTCAAAGGCTTGTCGGAACCCGGAAGCTTCTTGGCCTTGGCGTAGGCCGACCACTTCTTGATGAACTCGGCGTTGGTCGGGTTCTTGAGCGACTGGAAGTAGTTCCACGCCGCCAGGTGACCGACCAGCGGCTTCGTGTCCACGCCGCGCAGCTCTTCTTCACCGACAGAGAAGGCAACCACTGGCACGTCCTTGGCCTTCAGGCCGGCGTTGCCGAGTTCCTTGTAGAAGGGCACGTTGGAGTCGCCGTTGATGGTGGAGACTACCGCCGTCTTGCCACCGGCCGAGAATTTCTTGATGTCGGCAACGATGGTTTGATAGTCGGAGTGGCCGAACGGTGTGTACTTCTCGTCGATGTCGGTATCTTTCACGCCCTTGGACTTGAGGTAGGCGCGCAGGATCTTGTTGGTGGTGCGCGGGTAGACGTAGTCGGTGCCAAGCAGCACCCAGCGCTTGGCGCCGCCGCCTTCCTTGCTCATCAGATAGTCCACCGCGGGAATCGCTTGCTGGTTCGGCGCAGCGCCGGTGTAGAACACGTTCTTGGAGAGCTCTTCGCCTTCGTACTGCACCGGGTAGAACAGCAGGCCGTTCATTTCTTCGAGCACCGGCAGCACCGACTTGCGCGAGACCGAAGTCCAGCAGCCGAAGATCACATCGACCTTGTCCTGCCCCAGCAGTTGCTTGGTCTTCTCGGCAAACAGCGGCCAGGTGGAGGCCGGGTCAACGACAACGGGTTCGAGCTTCTTGCCGAGCACGCCGCCCTTGGCGTTGATCTCGTCGATGGCCATCAGCACGGTGTCTTTCAACACGGTTTCCGAAATGGCCAT
>CAIXNB010000036.1 GCA_903920695.1 uncultured beta proteobacterium | reverse complement strand
CCCTCTCAGAACAAGTTGATGAAAAGTTTGACCTCTCCATCGTGGCACTGAGTTGCCGTAAACCGCAACCCTTCGGGCGCGCGGCTTGCTCGGGACGGGGAAGTCCCTTTCATTCGAAAAGGTAAAACGAGCGGATCCGGTCAATTTTTTGACGTAAACGCCGCTCCCAACTGCTTGGCACGCTTCACATCATCACTGTGCAAGTAAATTGAGGTCGTTGCAATCGACGCATTGCGCAAGTTATCCCTTACCGTTGTCAATTCAGCGCCTTTGGACAGGGCGTGAGTGGCATGGGTATGCCTCATCCAGTGGGTAGACGCCTGCCGAAGGCTGCCAGCTAAAGCAGGACTCTCTACCTCGACCCGATCGGCAACCGTCCGGAAGAACCGGCGCAATATGCTCCAAAGACGTGACGTAGTGATCCCCGACTTGCTCTCTGCCTCTAAGGTGGCAATCACAGGCGTCTCCGGTTTCCAGAGTTGAGGGGTCGTCGGTAAACCCCGTTGCATCAAGTAAGTGTCCAATGCTCCCCTGGCCATAGGTGGTAACGCGACTTTCCCTGCCTTGCTTCCTTTTCCGACCAGATGTAGCCAATGATCGTCGTGGCCATCGGTTTTTATGGACTTGAGTGTCACGCCGACCAATTCACTGGCACGCAGACCCGTTGAATAAGCGAAGTCGAGAATGAACCGTAGTCTTTGGGCGGCGGGGGTTTCCCAGCCGTAAGACCACTCCAAGCCGTCGGCAATGGTTCGAACTATTGCCCATTCCCCCTCACTGAATACATGGCTGGTATCCATGACCGCCAAATTGGAGGCACCACGCACCTTCACGCCTGAAAATGGGTTGGCCAGTAAGTAGCCTTGATCCATCAGCCATCCAAACAGGGCTCCCAAAACGGAGAGCGAATAGGAAACCGAACGTGGTGCCAGCGGTCCTGCAAATGGTTTCCAGTCCGAAGTTGTACGAGGTCTGGATGGACCAATCCAACGGTGTGCCGGTGTGGGTCGTCGAAGAAACGCTCTGTACGCCACGGCGTCTTCGACCGTCAGTGACGATAACGCCCGACCGCGCTCCAGAATTGCCCACAGGATCAGGCGCTCAGCTTCCTTGCGGTAGGCCCGCAGCGTGGCGCCAGACTCATGCAACGACAACCAGGCCTGTACTGCCTCATAGTCATTGCGAGCATCCAGCGTACAAGTTCTTCTTGGTGAGCGGAATGTCCCATTTGAGCCATCCACATCCTGGGGCAAACTCAAAATTTCCCACGGAACGACATCATGCCTAGCCTGCACCGCCACCAGCGCTCTAGCCCTATCCGTCAACTGGGGATGTGCCGAAAAGAAGGCTTCTATGTGCCGTGCTCCCGCAGCACCCAACCCCTCAATTCCCGTCCACCACATGCGCCGACGTGGAATTCGAACCGTCAAGTCCGCCAGTGTCTTGATTCCATGGGCATACAACGCCCGCACGGTGCGTGCGGGAAGCCAGCGTTCAATGTCGTCGCCGATCAGAGGAGTTGGCATGGGAATGTTGCGCAGGGTATCAATCGCCCGGATGGCGGTACGCGCTATCTTTGCCCTGTCCGTGTCACGGTGGGAAAACAGCTTTACCAAGTCAGACTGATGACGCTCCTTTGCAAACGATGCCAACTGCTTTCTGATATCGCTGAGGATTGCTCGGGAAGATTCGCCTTGTGCCTTGGAATCGCCTAGGTAACGGCTCACCGCTTCAAGTGAGCTCATTCCCTCGTACCAGGAACGCAAAGCGGCGACCTCAGCGGCGTTGGGGAAACCGGTTGGGTCGCCTTGCTGGGCGGTTGCCGTCCGGCGTGTCGGATTTTTCACAAGGATGAGTTTAGCAACTTAATGCAGCTATTGCGATAAGAATAGTTATCGCAATGCAACGCGTTAAAGTCACCAAACTTCATTGATTTCAGACTGCCATGAAGCAGTCGTTGAGGGCAAGGAGAGTGGGTCTGAAACGGGTTAAGGGCTTCTTAAAGCCATTTTGCGAGCGCAACGAAACCTGACGTTCCCCTGAAGAGTGCGTGCACCCGCCACCAACTCCCGACGTTGGTCAGGGCATCTTTATTGCGGACCTCGGATGACCTTTCATCGCAACACATATAAGCATCGTCGATTGATTGGGCAATCGGTTCTTGCTCATCACAGTGAATCATGGCTTCTTTAGTAAGCGGACAATCTCGCGGGCTGATTCGTCAACGATCATCTCAATACCAATCTGACCCAACTCAGCAGTCGATTTTCGAGGGTCTCCATAGACACCCTCCGCAGGAGTCGCTTTCGCCCCCTGTGAAAGCATTTCACTACGAACCAATGAACGATCCACTGCCATCGTCAAAGAAGTATCCAGAAGCCCAGCGTGTAAGCCAATCTCAGCGTCGGAGAATCCCTTCTTGCGCAACACGTGAACAAAGGACGTCTGAGCTGCCTCGTAATAGGCGCCTAGCGCATAGGCACGATATTTTGGCTCAGCTGCCCAGTACCTGTTGATCTTGTCCGCGGCTCGCCTTTCTACCTTCTGATAGCCACCATGATCACCAAGAAAGACGATGTTGTGCAAGCCATGCTGTTTAAAACTCTTGGCCGCCGATTCCAGAATACTTTCGAAAGTTGCGTCAGGTATGGAGATCGTGCCGGTGAACCGCATATGTGCCACGGGCGGGAATATGGCCCCCTCGGGTACATAGCCGAGTACGGGGGCGACGACTGCGTTTCCAAGGCGCTGTGCAATCAGTCCGGCGAGATATTTGACACGAACGTTGTGCTTTCCAAGTGCTATGTGGGGGCCATTTTGTTCGGTGCCACCGATCGGAATCAAGACCGTGACCGTTCCATTGGCAACCCTGTCGCGTAATTCAAACGAAGTCAAATCCTCAATGAATACACTCTTCGACGCCTCTCCCGCAATCGCCGCAGAAGAACAAAAGATAAAGGCGGCAATGAATGCCAGGCCGAAAGCGTCAAAAGGTAATTTCGCGGCAGAACGTTGCATGAATAGCTCCCTTGTATACCGGACGGGGCGTGCACTCGCCATGCAGCGGCAACCCAATGAAACCAGCCATTCACACAGCCAAATCTGCCATACGTGGCGTCTGCGCACAGCGAGATTCCCCAACGTCGTCATGCGCCGACATCACAGTACGGGCAACTACAGCCCAATCACGATTGGGGAATACGTGTCAATCCAATTTTGATTACAAAAACTGGACATTGACACCATTCAACGCTGTGTCGGCGATCTCACTTGACCGCAACGGCGTCAGACATTCGGTAGTACAGACCGTATGGGTCATTCTTCAGCACCGCGAACTGACCTTCGACAACCACCACTTCCATTGAATACTTTACTGGTGTCTTTGTCTTGACTTCCACCATGCTCTCTGGACCGCCTGGAACGCAGAAGGAACAGGTCAACGGCACTGAGCTCAGTAAGAAATGTCTTTGTTTCTCGCCGGGCTCCAAGGGCATCATGTAGCCTTGGATGCGTTGACTCTTTTTGTCCAAAGCAGTGATCGTGCTTGGGTAGATGGGAACCACCGAGTTCTTCTCGACCTTGGTCTTCACATTCGTCAGAACTGACCAGGGCAAGACATCGGCTCGCTCCTCGATCGGTGCAAATGGTGAATTCGCGCTGAAATGACCTGCACCTGAGCCCATAGGCACCGCACCGTCGCCCAATGGCGAACTCAATTGTGCGTGGCTGGAGCCGACTGCTGCGAAGAGCAGCAATGAACAAATTGCCTGACCAAGTTTCATCGTATTCTCTTTTGACTCATTCGCTGAATCAGTGTTTCATTCCACAAAATTTACCAATTGCGACCCCTTTGCAAGCGTTCAGCAGGGCACCTTCACACACTTCATCTGGCTTGCCAGCACGCAGGCATTTCGCCGCTTCAGTATGTGCTGCGGCAATCTTTTCGTGCTTTGCAATGTCGTCCAGTGTTTCCTGATTCAGTTTAGGCGCATCAGTCGCAATAACAAGAAAGCTCAAAGTCAGGGAAGCAAACGCAATAAGCCATGTTTTCATAGATTCACCTTGATTGAAGTAGTTCCAAAACGCTGACACGGTAAGCACCTAAAGCTGGAAGGATGGCAGCAGCCAGAGATATTCCGCAAGCCAGTGCGGGGACCCAAAGAAGTTCAACGGGCCACATCAGACCACCAATTAGTAGCGAGTTGTCGAGTTGCAACATCCAGCCAATCAGTGCTGTCAACGCTTGACCGCCTGCCACACCTAGTACTGCAGACATTACCCCAAGCCAAAGGGCTTCACCGATCAATAGAGCTGCGATCTTGGCAGGCGGTGCACCTAACATGCGCAACAGCGCAAGGTCTGATCGACGTTCGCGAACAGCATTCCAAAGTGCGATAAAAACGCTCAGACCCGCAGTCAGCAGCAACACACCAGCAAACGCCCGCAAGACATCCGTCCCAACACCGAGCATATTGAGCAACCGAGAGATTTCCACCGCAGGTGCTGCGGCCTGCATCTCGGTTGTCGTGTTGACCATTCTTGGGAAGCTCATCGCCGCCATTGGGGTTTTGTACTTGATCAGCGCCATGGTGACTTCCCGCTCGGCCTCCATGATCTTTCGGTCTTCATCGTCAACGGCGGTGTAGTCTTCGTGCACTTTCCAGACCGAAGCAGTATCGGTCACGATCAGACGGTCGATGACAGTGCCGCTGGGTTGGAGAATGCCCACTACTGTGTATGGGTTCTCCCCATGCAAATGGCCACCAGCTCCTAAGCCATGGGAGCCGACAAAGGTGTTTCCGACTTGAATCCCCAGCTTCTTGGCAGCAGTGGAGCCAACAACAACTTGCATCGGTGCGTCCCACGTTTTCCCTTGAGCAATGCTTGCGCCATAGTGATCGATGTAGGCATGCGAGGTTCCGACGATACGAAAGCCGCGCAAGTTGTCCCCAAGGCTGATGGGCACCACTGATTCGACCATGGGATTGCTTTTGAGGGCATTGACCGCTTTGAGCGGTATGTTTCCAGGCGGCACGTCTATATGAAACACGCCACAAAGAATCAATTGCATCGGGCTGCCCTTGGCGCCGACCACCACGTCAATGCCAGCCAAGTCCTTGTCAAAGGCTTTGTCCAGTTGAAAGCTGACGAGCAATAGGAACGTGATGGATGACAGTCCGAGGCTGAGTAACAGAACGTTCAGGAAGGCGCCAAGCGGGCGGGACCAGAGATAGCGCCAGGAAAGAGCAAGAGTCTTCATGCGGTGACTCCCGCCGATTGACGCGAAAGCTTCAGCGCTGTGTATCCCTGCGCGCCGGCCTCAGTTGCCGGAATCAATGGAGCCACGCGTCCATCGTGGGTTGCAATCACCAGCGTTGCGCCATGCTCTTTGGCGGTTTGCAGCAGCAGTTCAATCGCTGAGGCTGCCGCTTCATCATCCAAACTGGCAGTGGGTTCATCGGCTAGGATTACCTTGGGTTGAAGCAAGACCGCACGGGCCAAAGCCACACGCTGAGCCTGTCCGCCAGAAAGTTGAGATGGCTTTCGATGGATCAGCTCACCCACTCCTAAAGCACTGAGCGTCTTGGTTATGTCGTTCAGATCTTCAGGTTGGCCCGCTGCCCACTGCGCCATTGCAAGATTCTGAGCAACGGTCAGCGCCGCACTGAGGTGAAGCTTTTGTGGAAGAAATCCAATGGTTCTGGCTCTCCAGGCGTCAGTTGCAACCCCATTGAGAGTTTCGATTGACTGTCCAGCTACTTTCATGGTGCCAGAACTAGGCTTCACCAATCCAGCCACCAATGCCAGCCAGGTCGATTTCCCGCATCCCGATGGACCGCTTAAGAGAACCACGCTGCCTTGAGTCGCATCAACATCCGGAAATTGAATCGGTATGCCACCGGAATAGCGGTATGTGAGATTGGATGTCTGAATCAATGGCTCTCTCCGGTTGCGCAATCAGCACAGACCCCACGCACTGCGAAGTCCATGCTGTAGCCTTGATAGCCCAAGGCCTTGAGAGCCTCCAGTGCATTTTGGGCTGCGCGCTCCAAGTCGTTTGCATTGGCTTTCAGGGCATCTGACAACGGACTGTCACGATGGCAGCTCTGGCATTCAAAGTGCGGAATGGCATGCACGCTAGCTGGCATGGCCTGAAAGCGCCGTACCCGATTCACATCGACGCGACACAACAACAGACCCACCTGCGTGAGCCGGTCCACCAAGCGGTACAGGGTAACTTTGTCGAGTTCTTCGTGCTGGTCTTTTGCCAGAACTGCAAGCAGCTGGCTATGCGTATAGCTGGTATCAGGGTGTGCCAAAAACCATCCTAAAACCAACTTGGCGGCATAGGTACGCCGCAGGCCATGGGCAATCAGCAGTTCGTTAATGGGGTCGATGATTGGGGACATTTCTATTATCGCAACTTGGTTGCATTAGAATATACCGCAATTGTGTTGCGTTTTCATGTACGCAATGCAAAGACTGCCAATCGAATTCGCTTCAACCTGGAACTCCCTGCCATGCTCCTGCTTTCCATTCTCCTGGGTACGGTCCTTGCGGGCATTGGCAGCGTCTTGTTGGCCGCGCTGATTAGCCCAAGCGCATCAAGCAGATTTACACCGCACATGCTGAGTTTTGCCGCCGGTGCCTTGTTGTCAACCGCATGCCTGCACCTGCTGCCCGAGGCGCTCGAAGGCGGGCTTGAATCCAAAACCATTTGCACCGTTTTTCTGATTGGCCTGATTGTTTTCTTTGTGCTGGATAAAGCCGAGCTTTGGCATCACGGGCATGAGCATCACCATCTGCAAGACAACCCGCACGCTGGAACTGAGCATGGGCATGGCCAGGTCACGGGGGGCGTTTGGGCAATCCTGGTTGGAGACAGCGTTCACTGCTTTGGTGACGGTCTGCTCATTGCGTCAGCGTTCGTTGCAGATCTGCGGCTTGGAGCCCTCGCTTCATTGGCGGTACTTACGCACGAAATTCCGCACCATCTAGGTGACTTGGCGGTTGTAAGGCAAGGGACAAATGGACGCCAAAGGGCGGCGATCAAAGTCACGTTGGCAGGAGCGGTGACGATCGTAGGAGGCCTCGTGGGGTATTGGCTGGTTGAGCCATTGAAACCTCTATTGCCGTATTTCCTTACCGCAGCAGCAAGTAGTTTCATCTACGT
>CAIXNB010000035.1 GCA_903920695.1 uncultured beta proteobacterium | reverse complement strand
GGAACCTTGACCCGGGAACACAAAGGCAAATGGTTTCATGCGATCTTTGTTTGATAAATTATTGGTTTAAACAGGCTGTGGCTTCATGACCGTTTTGCGGCGCTACATGTTCAGCAGCACCGCGCCCCAGGTGAAGCCGCCGCCAACGCCCTCCAACATCAACAATTCACCGGGCTTGATCTTGCCGTTGCGCACGGCGCCGTCGAGTGCCAACGGAATGGAGGCAGCCGACGTATTACCGTGCTGGTCAACCGTGACGATGACTTTGTCCATCGAGAGCTTGAGTTTCTTGGCGGCACTCTGCATGATCCGGATATTGGCCTGATGCGGCACCAGCCAGTCAATGTCTGTCGCCACCTTGCCGGCCTTCGCCAGCACCGCACGAGCGGCTTCATCGAGTACACCAACCGCCAGTTTGAACACTGCCTTGCCATCCATCTTCAGCAAGGGTTCGCCGAGCACCTTGCCGCCCGAAACATGACCCGGCACGCACAGGATGCCAACGTGCTTGCCGTCTGCATGCAAATCGCTGGCCAGGATGCCCGGCGTGTCGGATGCTTCCAGCACCACGGCGCCAGCGCCATCACCGAACAGCACGCAGGTGGTGCGGTCCTTGAAATCGAGCAGACGCGAAAAAACCTCTGCGCCAATCACCAAAGCCTTTGTCGCTGTCCCGGTCTTGATCAACGCATCGGCAACGGTCAGCGCATAAATGAAGCCGCTGCAGACCGCCTGGACGTCGAACGCCGCGCCGCCATGGGCCCCCAACTTTTTCTGCAATATGCAGGCGGTAGAGGGGAACACCATGTCAGGTGTGGACGTGGCGACGATGATCAGGTCGATGTCCTGGGCCTGCAGATTGGCCGCCTGCAAAGCCTGGCGCGCTGCCTCAAGACCCAGATCGCTGCTGCAAACATCGGCTGCAGCGAAATGACGGGCCCGAATACCGGTGCGCTCAACAATCCAGTCGTCAGAGGTCAGCACCCCGCTGACAGCCAGTTCGGCCGCCAGATCGGCGTTGCTCAAACGACGCGGCGGAAGACAACTGCCAGTGCCGGTAATGCGCGAATAAAGGCTCATTGATCAGGAAACTGCGACGGCGTCGCTTGGCTCAGAGGGTGCAATATTAGCCAAAAGTGGCGCGGCATGCGAAATCCGGAATCGAACACGGTCCAGCAAATTATTGCGCGCAGCGTCATAGGCTCGCGCCAATGCATATTCGAACGCCAGTTCATCCGCCGAGCCATGGCTCTTGAAAACCAGCCCCCGCAAACCCAACAAAGCGCCACCGTTGTAGCGACGGTGATCCATGCGTTTTTTGAGTGCAGCGATCACAGGATAGGCAAGGACGGCGGAGATCTTCGTGAAGATATTGCGTGAAAATTCGTTCTTCAGAAAATTGACAATCATGGTCGCCAAGCCTTCACTGGCTTTCAGTGCCACGTTGCCAACAAAGCCATCGCAAACGACGATATCGGCCGTTCCTTTGAATATGTCATTGCCTTCCACATTGCCATAGAAATTGAAATCCCCCGCCGCCGATGCAGCCCGCAGCAGTTCTCCCGCCTTCTTGATAACTTCATTGCCCTTGATGGCTTCTTCGCCAATGTTGAGCAAGCCAACGGTCGGATTGTCGTTGCCACTCAATACTGAAACCAGAGCCGACCCCATCATGGCGAATTGCAGTAAATGCTCGGCCGAGCAATCCACATTGGCACCCATGTCGAGAACCGTTGTACCGCCCCCTTTGGCATTGGGTATCTGGCCGGCGATGGCCGGGCGGTCGATGCCATCAAGCGTCTTGAGCAGGTAACGCGAGATCGCCATCAGGGCGGCGGTATTGCCTGCCGATACCGCCGCTTGCGCCGTACCGTCCTTGACTTGCTGAATCGCCACCCGCATGGACGAGTCCTTCTTGCGGCGCAGCGCGACTTCAAGCGGATCATCCATATCAACGACTTCGGTGGCGCTGATCATCTTGGCCCGCGCATGGGAAAACCCACGCAGGCTGTCCGACAGCCCAACCAGCAACAAGCTCGCATCGGCATGCTTATCCAGAAAATTGCGGCAGGCAGGAAGCGTCACGGCTGGACCGTGATCCCCGCCCATACAGTCAACAGCGATGGAAATCATGGGAGATTGGCGCGGCCCGGCAATTCAATCGGCTGCCAGGCGCATAAAAGACAAGGCCCGACGCTACAAATATGGTAGCTTCGGGCCTTGGCTTAATACCGACTATCAGGCTTCAGACTTGGTCTTGAGCACTTTGCGGCCACGGTAAAAACCGGTCGGGCTGATGTGGTGGCGCAGAT
>CAIXNB010000034.1 GCA_903920695.1 uncultured beta proteobacterium | reverse complement strand
GGCCGACGCATGAAAACGAAGAACATCACAACCAGCACCCACTGAAACATGGATGCATCGGTAGACAAGACGCCAAGACAGCTGACAAGCACGCCTGTCAGGGGCATCAAATGAGGTGAAAACCACTGATTGCTGCGGTGTTGAAGACTCCACCAGTCCATTGCGGAAACGACCACAATCAGCGTCAGCAACAGGCTGCCAAAATAGAGATTGATCGTAGGCAGTTCGACATGCCAAACCCTGAAGATGCCCAGCATCGATGCAATAATCACGACCAGATCAGTCGTCTTGAAGGCGCTACGCCAGCTCTCCGGAATGCGATCAGGAAGCTTGATTGCGGGCTTGGTCATCAATTCTCCTCCGTTCACGTGCACGCCGGTTGGATGTCCTCATGTTCTACATATTAACCTGACCATCGCCATAAATCGTTTGGTCACGGTTGCTGTCGATGTCCAAGGATTTGGACCGCTGATAATTCAAGCAACGATCAGGATTTATCATGCCGATTTATGAATACGCCTGCGCCGGATGCGAACACTGCGGCGGAGCAGGCGTTTGTTGATCGCCACCAAGTCCGCAGCACCCGCCATAACAGACAAGATATTCTGGGCCGACCCGTATCAGAGCAGCCTCGTCACCCACGTTACCAGAGTCGCTGGCGCCGACATCACCTTGGCCGAGACCATCTTCTTTGCGTTTTCGGGCGGGCAGGAGAGTGACCACGGAACCATCGCCGGGCACGTGGTTCTGACAGCGCAAAAGCAGGGCCGGGATATTGTCTACACGCTGGCCGACGGGCACGGCCTTGTCGTTGGCCAGCAGGTTCAAGTTGAAATCGATTGGGTCAGGCGCTACCGCCTGATGCGGCTGCACTTTGCCGCGGAATTGGTACTGGAGCTGTTTGGCAGGACGCTACCGGGCATCGGCAAGGTCGGCGCGCACATTGCGCCGGACAAGGCGCGCATCGATTTTGCGTGGCCGCAAAGCATTGCGCCCCTGTTGCCCGAAATTGAATCAAAGGCCAATGCCATCATTGATGCCGATCTGGCGATTCAAACCGCCTTCGCCGATGAGCCAAACGAAAGGCGCTTCTGGCTGATCGAAGGCTTTTCCCAAGTGCCGTGCGGCGGAACGCATGTCCGGCGCACCGGTGAAATCGGCCCCGTCCGCCTGAAGCGCAACAACCGGGGGCGTGGCCAGGAGCGGGTTGAAATAGCCCTCGCCACCGCCTGTGGCGGGCAACTTTGATGCCGTTTCGGCACAATGCGGAGCATGACTACTTCATCTGAACCGCTCATCGCCGGCCATCTGCTGGTTCAATGCCTTATCGAGCAGGGCGTCACGCATGCCTTTGGTGTGCCGGGCGAAAGCTATCTGGCGGTGCTCGACGGCTTTCACCGCTACCGCGATCAGATCCGCTTCATCATCAATCGCCAGGAGGGCGGGGCCGCCTTCATGGCCGAGGCGCATGGCAAGCTGACCGGACGTCCCGGCGTCTGCTTTGTCACGCGGGGGCCCGGCGCCACCAATGCTTCGATCGGGGTCCATACGGCGTTTCAGGATTCGACGCCGATGGTGCTGTTTGTGGGCGATGTGGCAAGCGACACGCGTGACCGCGAGGCGTTTCAGGAAGTCGACTTCCTGAGCTACTTCGGCCCCAGCACCAAGGGCTTTGCGAAACGGGTGGAGCGCATCGACGACGCGCGCCGCATTCCCGAGTACGTGGCGCGTGCCTTCGCCACCGCCATGAATGGCCGCCCCGGCCCGGTGGTACTGGTGCTGCCCGAAGACATGCTGACCCAACTTCTGCCCCTGGCGCCAGACGGCGCAGCGGCGCCACAAGCCCTGCCGCGCGTCACGGCGGTGCAAGCCTGGAGCGACCCCGGTTCACTGCAAACCCTGCGCCAGATGCTCATGCAGGCGCAGCGGCCCTTGGTCATCGCCGGCGGCAGCGGCTGGACGGTGCAGGCGGCGCAGGCGCTGCAGCGCTTCGCCGAGAACTGGAAGCTGCCAGTGGGCAACGCATTTCGCCGTCAGGACACCTTCGACAACCACCATCCGCAGTACGCCGGTGACGTCGGCATCGGCATCAACCCGCGGCTGGCGGCGCGCGTGCGGGATGCCGACCTGATTCTGGCGATCGGACCGCGCCTGGGCGAGATGACGAGTAGCGGCTACACACTGATCGAAGCGCCACGGCCGCGCCAGAAACTGGTTCACATGCACGCCAGCGCGGAAGAACTCAACCGGGTCTACCAGGCTGATCTGGCGATCAATGTGAGCATGAGCGCAGCGGCACGTTCGCTCGAAGTTCTGAGCGCGCCGATCACACTGCCCTGGCAGGCGTGGACGCAGGCCTGCCACGACGACTACCTGGCCAACCTGGTGCCACAGACGCCACCCGGCGACATCGACATGCCCGCCATCGTGGCCACGCTGCAGCAGCATCTACCCAAGGACGCCGTGCTGACCAGTGGCGCCGGCAACTTCGCGAGCTGGGTGCACCGCTACTACCGTCATCACGGCCTGGCCAAGGGCGCCCGCACGCAACTCGCACCAACCAATGGCGCCATGGGCTACGGTGTGCCGGCCGGCATTGCCGCAGCGATCACGACCGGACGCCTGGCCTTTACCATCGCCGGCGATGGCGACTTTCTGATGAACGGGCAAGAGCTGGCAACCGCCGTGCAGTACGGCGCGAAGACCATCATCGTGCTGCTCAACAACAGCATGTTCGGCACCATCCGCATGCACCAGGAGCGCGAATACCCGCAGCATGTGAGCGGCTCCGAGCTCTGCAACCCCGACTTCGCCGCGCTGGCGCGTGCCTACGGCTATGCCGGTGTGCGCATCAGCCGCACTGCCGAGTTCGAACCCGAGTTGCTCGCGGCGCTGGCGCGAGCGCAGGGCACGCTGATCGAAGTGATGCTAGACCCGGAAGTGATCAGCATCCGCAGCACTCTGTCGGCCATCACGCAGGCAGCGCTGACCCGGCAGAAATAGCGCGCTTAGGCCCGCGCCGCGTCGAATCGATCACCGCGTTGGGGCACAGGCCGCCAGCATTAGTCGTATGTCCGGGCGCAAGGAACATAGCAATATTTCCATCCAGCAAAGGTATTGCGCCGTCCAGCAAAGGTTTACCGCGCCAGCGCTCCTATCATGATCGTGACAACTACTAGAGGTCTTATATGAGTCACATCTTGAAACGGAAGCTCTTCAATGCATCCCGCGTTTCACTTGCAGTCGCGGCGCTGCTGATGACGCAATCGGCGCTGGCGCAGGATTTCATCAAGGGTGGCCAGGACACGTTCACATTCAATGTGGGCGGCATCGTCAACCGGTTCGATACCCGTGTGGCGCTCAATGGCACAAGTTCGACCGGCACCGTGCTTGATATGGAGACCAATGGCCTCTCCAGTAACACGTCAAGCCTGGAGGTCTCCGGTACCTGGCGCTTTGCGGATCGCCATCGGCTTGATTTGCTCTACTACAACGCGAGTCGCAGCGGCAACTATCAAGCCACCAGCGACATCACCGTCGGAGGGCAGGTGATTTCCGCCGGATCCTCGGTCCTTACCGAGACACAAGGCAAGTATTTCCTGGCCGGCTACCGCTATTCTTTCTACAAGACTGAGGCCGTTGAACTGGGCGGCGTGCTGGGTTTGTATGGCATCGATTTCAACTACAAGGTGATCGGTACCAACCTCAATGGGGGCGCCGCCAAGGTGGTCACCGCATCGTCATCGACCACGCTGCCGCTGCCACTGCTTGGTGTGTCGGCTGACTGGTATGTCCAGCCCCGCTGGCGAGTTTCTTCCAGTCTGATGGGCCTGTCGACCAATGTAGGAGAGACTGACGGTTCGGTGCGGGTTCTACAACTCGGTACCGACTACATGCTCACGCGCAACTGGGGCATGGGCTTGTCCTTCCTGCAATCCAAAGTCAACGTCAACGTCACTAAATCGGACTTCGACGGCCGCCTCGACTGGACCAACCGATCCGTCCTGCTCTATGCAATGCTGAAATATTGATTCCGGCTTGCTGCATCACAAAAAAAGGCCGGTTTGCACCGGCCTTTGCGATGGGCTAAACGTCCTTATTCCTTGATGTCCACCCCATAGAAGCTGTGACGGCCAAAGGGGCTGAGCTTGAAGTCGATGACTTCCTTGCGCATCGGCTTGAGTTGCACGGCATGGGCGATGGTGAACCAGGGTGCCTGCTCCTTGAAGATCACCTGAGCCTGCTCGTAGAGTTTGGTTCGTGCGGCTGGGTCGCTGACAACCTTGGCTTTCTGCACCAGGTCTTCAAACGGCTGGTAGCACCACTTGGCGACATTGCCGCCACCCGGTTTCGCGGCGTCGCAGCCGAGCAGAGTGTGCAGGAAGTTGTCCGGGTCGCCGTTATCACCGGTCCAGCCCAACATGCCCATCTGGTGTTCGCCGTTCTGCATGCGCTTGCGGTATTCGCCCCATTCAAAGCTCTTGATCTCGGCCTTGACGCCAATCTTGGCTAGGTCCGCCTGCATCAACTCGGCAATGCGCTTGGCGTTCGGGTTGTAGGGGCGCTGCACCGGCATCGCCCACAGGTCGGTGCTAAAGCCACTCGCGTAACCGGCGGCGGCCAGCAGTTTCTGTGCTGCGGCCGGGTCGAATGCGTCATCCTTGATGGCATTGTTGTACGACCATTGCGTTGGCGGAATCGGGTTCTTCGCCGCGACACCGGCGCTCAGGTAAACCGCGTCGATGATCGCCTGCTTGTTGATCGCCATGTTGACGGCCTTGCGCACGCGCACATCATCAAACGGCTTCTTGGTCGTGTTGTAGGCAAGGTATCCGACGTTCAGGCCAGCCTGTTCCAGTACCTGGACCTTGGGGTCCTTGCGCATCGCGTCCAGATCGGCTGGATTGGGGTAGGGCATCACATGGCATTCACCCTTTTGCAGCTTGGCCCAGCGCACCGAAGCATCGGGCGTGATCGAAAACACGAGGTCGTCGATCTTGGCCTTGCCGCCATAGTAGTCGGTGAACGCCTTGTAGCGGATGACCGCGTCCTTCTGGTACTGCACCAGGTAGAACGGGCCGCTGCCAATGGGTTCCTGATCAAGCTTCTCAGGCGTGCCGGCTTTGAGCATGGCGTCGGCGTACTCCTTCGACTGAACACCGGCAAATTCCATGGCCCAACCCGACAGGAACGGTGCGTCCGGTTTGTTCAAGGTGAATTTGACGGTCATGTCGTTGACCCTCTCAACCGTCTTGATCAGTTTGTCCATGCCCATGTCACCAAAGTAAGTGTGGTTTGAGCTGGTGACCTTGAAGTAGGGATTGCTTTCCTTCCACTGGCGCTCGATGGCAAAGATGATGTCGTCGGCGTTCATGTCGCGCGTCGGCTTGAAGTTCTTGTTGCTATGCCACTTCACACCCTTGCGCAGGAAGAAGGTGTATTCCTTGCCGTCGGGCGATACCGTCCAGCGCTCGGCCAGTCCCGGCACGACCTTGGTGCCGCCGCGCTCAAAATCAACCAAGCGGCTGTAGATCTGGCTGTTGGCGTCAAACGAGGTGCCAGTGGTATTGATGCCCGGATAGAAATTCTCGGGACTGCCTTCCGAGCAGAACACCAGCGTTTTGGCCGCAACCGGCGTCAATGCCAGCACGGCCGGCAGCGCCAGGGCGCACAACACGCTGCGCTTGAGCGCGTGGCCTGAAAGGGATGGGATCATCTTGTGGACTCCTTCTGGGTTAATGCTGCTAGGCAGCGGTTTGGATAAATATTTCAGCCTCGTGGCAAGCCACTTGTCGGCCAGCGAGTAAGCGTAATACGGGACGCTCAATATGGCAACGCGGCGTCACGTTCGGACAGCGCGTAGAAAAGACGCAGCCGCTGGGCGGGTTCAGGGGCGAGGGCAGTTCGCCTTTGAGCACCTGGTGTTTGCGCGCCATGCCGCTGCCCAGGATGCCCGGGGTTGATGCCAGCAGGGCCTGGGTATAGGGGTGCAGCGGCTGCGCGAAGATCGTCTTCTTCTCGCCTTGTTCCACCGCGTGTCCGAGGTACATCACCAGCACGTCGTGCGCGATGTGGCGCACCACGCCAAGGTCATGCGAGATGAACAGATAGGCCAGGCCCAATTCCTGCTGCAGGTCGGCCAGCAGGTTGAGCACTTGCGCCTGGATCGAGACATCGAGCGCGGAAACCGGCTCGTCGGCGACGATCAGGGATGGCTTGAGCATCAGCGCGCGCGCAATGGCGATGCGTTGGCGCTGGCCACCCGAGAACATGTGCGGGTAGCGGTCATAGTGCTCGGGGCGCAGTCCCACCAGGGCCAGCATGGCGCGCGCCTGTGCCGCGCATTCGACGGCTGACAGATCGGTGTTGATCTCAAGCGGCACTTCCAGGATGGCGCCAATCTTCTTGCGCGGGTTGAGCGAGCCATAGGGATTCTGGAACACCAGTTGCACGGTGCGGCGCAGCGCGTGACGCGCCTCACGTGCGGCGCTCATCACATCCACACCGTTCAGACACAACTCGCCGTCTGTGGGTTTCTCGATCAGTGAGACCATGCGCGCCAAAGTCGATTTGCCGCAGCCCGATTCGCCCACCACCGCTAAGGTCTTGCCGGCGCGCAGCGTGAACGAGACACCGCCGACCGCCTGCAGATGCTCGGCCGGCTTGAGGAAACCGCGGCTGATTCTGTAGACCTGGCGCAGGTCGCGTGCGACAACGACCTCGGCTTCGCTGCTGCTCATGGCGCGGCCCCCAGCGGGTAGAGGCAGCGCACCGTGCCGGCCTGCCAGGATCGCAGGCTCGGGCGCTGCGCGCGGCAGTTGTCCGTGGCGTAAGCGCAGCGCGGCGCAAACAGGCAGCCGTCGGGCCGGTCATAGAGGCCGGGCACCATGCCGGGGATGGTGGCCAGGCGCGTCAGGCCGTCGCTGCGCTCGGGCATGGCGGCCATTAGCGCCTGCGTATAGGGATGCTGCGGTGTCGTGAACAGGTCGTGCGCGCTGCGCTCCTCCATGATCTGCCCGGCATACATCACGGCGACGCGCTGCGCCATCTCGGAGACAACGCCCATGTTGTGCGTGATCAGCACCAGCGCCATGCCGCGTTCCTTTTGCAGGTTTTGCAGCAGGTCCAGGATCTGCGCCTGGATCGTCACGTCCAGCGCTGTCGTCGGCTCGTCGGCGATCAGCAGCTTGGGGTTGCAGGCAATCGCCATGGCGATCATGACGCGCTGGTTCATGCCACCCGACATCTGGTGCGGGAAATCCTTCAGCCGGCTCTCGGGCGCCGGAATGCCAACCTGCTCCAGCAGTTCGATGGAGCGCTTGTGCGCCGCGCGCTTGTCCATGTGCAAATGCAGTTTCAGCGTCTCGGTAATCTGAAAGCCGATCGTGAAGCAGGGGTTCAGGCTGGTGGTGGGATCCTGAAAGATCATCGCCACATCCTTGCCGGTGAGCTTGTTGCGCTCGCTGCTGGAAAGCGCGAGCAGGTCGTGGCCGTCAAAGCGCAGCTTGTCCGCGCGCACCACGCCGGGGTAGGACACCAGACCCATCAGCGCCATCATGGTGACGCTCTTGCCCGAGCCCGATTCGCCGACGATGCCCAGCACGTCACCGGCCTGTAGGGACAGGCTGACACCATCGACGGCGTGCATCACGCTGTCCTTGGATGGGAAGTCGACCGAGAGGTTTTCGATTTCAAGCAGGGCCATGGGAACGGAATGTCAGCGTTTGAGTTTCGGGTCGAATGCGTCGCGCAGTCCGTCGCCCAGCAGGTTGAAGGCCAGCACCGTCAGCAGGATCGCCAGACCCGGGAAGGTCACCACCCACCAGGCGCGCAGCACGAACTCGCGAGCGTCGGCCAGCATGGTGCCCCATTCGGGCGACGGCGGTTGCGCGCCCAGGCCCAGAAATCCCAGCGCAGCGGCGTCCAGAATGGCGGTTGAGATGCCGAGCGAGGCCTGCACGATCAGCGGTGCTGTGCAGTTGGGCAGGACTTCATTGAACATCAGGCGCAGGTGGCTGGCGCCGTTCATGCGCGCGGCCGTGACGTAGTCCTTGGACATCTCGGTGATGACGGCGGCACGTGTAATGCGCACATAGTGCGGCAGCACCACGATGGCTACGGCCAGCATGGCGTTCATCAGACCGGGGCCGAGAATGGCCACGATCACGATGGCCAGCAGCAGGCTCGGCAGTGTCAGGATGATGTCCATCAGGCGCATCACGGCGATCTCAAACAGACCACGGAAGTAGCCGGCCGTCAGACCCAGCACCGTGCCCATGACAACCGACAACGCGACCACGGCCAGGCCAATCGCCAAGGACAGGCGCGCGCCATGGATCAGGCGCGACAGGATGTCGCGCCCGATGGCGTCGGTGCCGAGCCAGTGCGCGCTGCTGCCGCCTTTCTGCCACGCTGGCGGGCTCAGGAATACGCTTGAATCAGTCAGATCCGGCGCATAGGGAGCGATCAGCGGCGCAAACGCGGCCAGCAGCAGGACGAAGACCACGATGAAGAGGCCGGTCAAGGCACCCCGGTTGTCGCTGAAGTAGCCCCAGAACTCGCGCAGAGGGCGCGGCGGCTCAAGACCCGTGGGCGGTGCAAGCTCTGGCGTATGGCTTGTCATCGTCAATGCCTTATGCGTGGGTTGATGATGCCGTAGGTGACGTCCACCAGCAGGTTGACCGACATGACGATAATGCCCAGCAGCAACATGCCGCCTTGCAGCACCGGATAGTCACGCCGGCCGATGGCCTCGATCATCCACTTGCCGACACCGGGCCAGGAGAAGATGGTTTCAGTCAGGATGGCGCCAGTGAACAGCACGCCGACCTGCAGGCCGATCACCGTCACCACTGGAATCAGCGCGTTGCGCATGGCGTGCAGCCCGACCACGCGCAGATTCGACAGGCCCTTGGCGCGCGCCGTGCGGATGTAGTCCTCGCCCAGCACTTCGAGCATGGCCGAGCGCGTCATGCGCGCAATCACCGCCAGCGGATTGGTGCCGAGCACGATGGTGGGCAGAATCAGGTGCGTGGCAGCCGACCAGAAGGCGGCCTTGTTGCCGGCGAGCAGGGTATCGACCAGCAGAAAACCGGTGACCGGTTCGATGAAATGCGTGAATGAGATGCGGCCCGACACCGGCGTCAGGTCCAGTTGCACAGAAAAAAGCAGGATCAGCAGCAAGCCCCACCAGAAGATCGGCATTGAATAGCCGGTCAGCGAGACGCCCATCACGCCGTGGTCGAGCACCGAGTTGCGTTTTACCGCCGCCAGAATGCCCGCTGGAATGCCCAGCACCAGCGCGAACAGGATAGCCGAGACAGCGAGTTCGATCGTGGCCGGAAACAGCGCGGTGAACTCGGACAACACTGGCTCATGCGTGATGATGGATTTGCCGAGATCGCCTTGCAATACGCGGCCGATGTAGATCCCGTATTGAACCAGCACCGGGCGGTCCAGACCGTATTCCTTGAGCAGTACGGCATGCCGTGTTGCGTCAATGCCGCGTTCACCGGCGAGCGTTTCAATCGGGTCGCCCGGTACCAGGCGTATCAGGAAAAACGCCACCAGCGTCATGCCGATGAAGGTCGGGATGATCAGGCTGAAACGGGTTAACAGGAAACGCAACATGGAGGCGGGCTGGATATCGTGACTTGGGCTGCATCATGCCAGAACAAAAAAGGCCGACTTGCGTCGGCCTTTGTCTTCAGCAGTAAAGGCTGCTTACTTGAGGTGCTTGCCAATCAGGCCAGCCATTTCGAACATGGACACCTGGGCCTTGGCGAAGATTTCCTTCAGCTTGGCGTCGGCATTGATCATGCGCTTGTTGACTGCGTCCTGCAGTTTGTTCTTCTTGATGTAAGCCCACAGCTTGCTGACCACTTCCGTGCGCGGCAGCGGGTTTGCACCCACGACAGCAGCCAGAGCGGCGCTCGGTGTCAGGGCTTTCATGAACGCTGCGTTGGGCGTGCGTTTTTTGGCCGGAGCCTTCTTGGCCGCTACTTTTTTCGCAGGAGCTGCCTTCGTGGCCGGAGCCGCTTTCTTAGCGGGGGCTGCTGCTTTCTTCGCGGGGGCCTTGGCGGCTACTTTTTTGGCGGGGGCTGCTTTCTTTGCGGGTGCAGCTTTCTTGGCCGGGGCGGCTTTTTTTGCCGGTGCTTTCGTTGCAGTTGCCATGATTTATTGTCCTTCTAGAAGTTGATTAATCACCAGCGAAAAACTGCTTCTTCACTGGCAAGGGGGATGCTACTGGAGAAACGGGGCGTTTCCAAGTGAAAAAATCAATTTTTCACTCGAAACTGTTGTTTTTTTTGTGGGTGATTTCCCTAGGGATTCCCTCTGAGAAGTGAGGAATGGCTGTTTTGCTCGCAAAAACAGTTAAGGCAGTGTGGCAGAAGCTGCGATCAAGACCGCGTCAGGACAGGATATTCTCTGCTTGCGTGCCCACTGAGACGCGCTGCAGTACGCTAACGATTTTCCAACCTGAGGAGTACCCGAGCATGAGCCCATCTGTTGCCACCTGTGACCTGTGCGATGCCCACAAGAGCGATCCCGCAAGCGAATTCCAGGTCTTGCCGCCGGTGTTTCGCGATTTTGGAGGCGCACGCCGCTTCTGTGGGCCGGTTGTGACGCTCAAGTGCTTTGAAGACAACACGCTGGTCAAAGCGGCTCTCGATTTGCCCGGTTTTGAGGACTCGCCGAGCGGCGGCATTGGCAAGGTGTTGGCGGTCGATGGCGGCGGCTCGCTGCGCCCTGCTCGGTGGCAATCTGGGCGCCACAGCAGCACGCAACGGCTGGGCCGGTGTCGTGATCGATGGCTGCGTGCGCGATGTGGCTGAACTGGCACTGCTCGACGTCGGCATCCGCGCCCTGGCCAGCATGCCGCTGCCGACCGAGAAGCGCAACGAGGGGCAAAAAGATATTGCGGTGCAGATCCAGGGCGTCTGGGTGCACCCGGGTTACTGGCTTTACGCTGATGAAGATGGGATGGTGATCAGTGCGCGGCGGCTGAAAAACGGCTAGGGTTTACCTCGGCGGCACGGATGGATTATTGCTGTAGCATTTCCATGCAACATGAGGTAGCTGAAGTCAGCGCGCAATTGCTGCGTTGTTTGAAATGCTTGGTATCGGCGGTTGCGGTATTCGCTCATTAATCGAAAGGAATGAAGCCATGAAAATGAGATGGGTAGTTGCGGCGGCGCTTGCCAGCGCCGCTTGCGCGATTCAGGCGCAGGATATGTACGGCGGCGTTGGCGTGCCGGGTCTGGTAACGCTTGGCTACGCGCAACCGATGGGCAGCAGTTGGGGTTTGCGCGGTGAATACACCAGCGGCCTGAACCTCAACAAGGATGGCGTGCAGGACGGCGTCAATGCCACAGGCTCGCTCAAGGCCAGCCGGGCGGGTGTCTTTGCTGACTGGTTTCCGTTTGGTGGTGGTTTTCGGCTGGTGGGCGGCCTGACCGTCAACGACATCAAAGCCGAATTCAAAGCCATCGGTGGCAATTCGACCATCAATGGCAAGATGGTTAATTTGACTGGTGAAACATTCAATGTGAACGTCAACTATCCCGCAAGCAGCGGCTACTTGGGCATTGGCTGGGGCCACCAGGCGAGCAAGGACACCGGCTTCGGTTTCTATGCGGATCTGGGCGTGATGTTTGGCTCCTTCGCGTCTGAGGTCAACACCTCGCTTGTCAACAAGACCATCGGCGGCGTCACAATCACGCAAGCCGATATAGATGCGCAAACCAAGTCGATGCGGGACTCCATTGCCAGTGTGTCGGTATTGCCCAGCGTTGCCATCGGGCTGACCTACCGGTTCTAGTTTTCTCGCCGCGCCGGCAGCGTGGCCAGCACCAGCCCGAGCAGGGCAATGGCGAAGGCCAGCACCTGCACGCCACGCAGGCTCTCGCCCAGCACCAGTACGCCGACCAGCGCACTGGTGATCGGTAGCATCACGGTGAAAACGCCGGCCCTTGCGGCGGGCACGGTCTTCAGGCCGGTCATCCAAAGCCAGACCGTCCAGACGCTGGCGGCCAGGGCGTAAAAGAGCAGCAGCACCCAGCTACCGGTCGCGACCGTGCCGAAGTTGAAGTTCAGTGCTACGTAGAGCCCGAGCGGGGTCATCAGGATAAAGCCCCAGAGGTTGATCAGCGCCGTGATCCGTTTCGGGCTCAGCACCCCGGTCAGTTTCTTGCCGATCACGGCATAGGCTGCTTCGCAGACGACAGCGCCAAACAGCAACAGGTTGCCCCATAGCTCGCTGCCTTGCTGGTTCGCCGGCGTGGGTTCGGCCTTCGACAGGGCCAGCAGCGCGATGCCCAAGGCCGCGCAGGCAATGGCCGCCCAGATCCGCAGGCCTATGCGTTCGCGCAGGAAGAGCCAACTCAGCAGCGCCACCACGGCCGGAATGCCGGCCATGATGACGCCAGCTGAAACCGCGCTGGTCATGCTCACGCCATACAGCATGCACAGAGAAAACAGGAAATTGCCCAGCAGCGATTCCAGAAAGATCAGTTGCTGCATAGCGCGGCTCAGTGGTGCTTCGTCGGGCGGCTTGCACAGCCAGTGCGGCATGGCCAGGCCGCCAATGCCAAAGCGCAGCCAGGCCAGCAGAAAGACGGGCAGTGCGGCGACCAGCGGTTTGGACAGTGCCACATAGCTGCCGACCAGCGACATGCTCAAGGCCAGCAGCAGGTAGGCGGACAGTTTTTTGGTGCGCGTGGACAAGGTGTTTGGGTAAGCGGTGCAGCCCCCGCATCATGCCTGATTCCATTTTCAAACCATCCCTGTCGTTGTTGCTTCGCCTTGCCGTGCAAGAGCACTGTCTGCGGCTTCGCGCCTAGACAGAAATGATTTGGAAACTGAATGTGTTTGGCAATGGCTTGGCGCGCGCTGTGCAAATTGGCACCAGCAACCGCCCTCAAATTGGGTTACCGTCAAACTCCACCACAGCGGGAAGTTCTCATGGGCATCGGTCAATTTGCATACGCCAACAACAGCAACCGTTTTCTGGCAGCGGCCGCGTTGACGGACCAGCCCTATGCCCTGTGCGGCGTGCCTTATGACGGCGCGGTCAGCCACCGGCCCGGTGCGCGCTTTGGACCGCAGGAGATCCGCCGCGCCAGTTTGATGCTGTGCGATGGCATCCACCCGCATTTCGGCGTCTCGCCGCTGGCGCAGTTGGGCGATGCCCTCGACATGCGCCTGCCCAATGCCTCGCCGCTGGAGGCGGTGCGCGCGCAGATCCAGACGCAGGCTGCAGCCCTGATGGCCCGGCACCATTGCGTCTTTCTCGGCGGCGATCATTCGGTGACGCTGGCGCTGCTGCGCGCGGCCCGCGCTCAGCATGGTGAACTGGCACTGATCCACTTCGACGCGCATTGTGATACCTGGCAGGATCACTTCGGCGAGCCATCCGGCCACGGTACCTGGACCTATGAAGCACTGCAGGAAGGGCTGGCGAGCCCGGCGCACACGGTGCAGATCGGCCTGCGTTCCAGCGGCGAGCGCGCCGCTACCGACTATGTGTGCGATCAGGGGGGCTTGATCTTCACGGCACGCGCTTTGCGCGGGCTTGATGGCGCCGGCCTGCAGCCGGTGATAGAACAGATTCGGGAACGCATCGGCCAGCGCGCCTGTTACCTGACGCTCGACATCGATTGCCTGGACCCGGCCTTTGCCCCGGGCACCGGCACGCCAGAGCCCGGTGGCCTGAGCAGTTCACAGGTGCTGACGCTGCTGGAGGAACTCGCGCCGCTCAACATGATTGGCATGGACTGCGTTGAGGTGGCGCCTGCCTACGATCACGCCGAGCTCACCAGTCTGGCGGCGGCCACCCTGGTCTGGACCTATCTGTGCGGCCAGATCGCCAAGTCTTTGCCTGGGAGAAACCAAGATGCTGCTTGATTCCGACACCCAACTCAACCAGAAGAGCTATTACGAAGCCAGTGTGCAGCGAGCGCCCGTTGCGGCGCCGCTGCAGGAAGCGCTGCAGGCCGACGTGCTGGTGGTTGGTGCCGGCTTTGCCGGATTGTCAGCTGCGATCGAGTTTGCACAACGTGGCTACCGTGTGGTGGTGCTGGAGGCCGACCGCGTCTGCAGTGGCGCATCAGGACGTAACGGTGGTCAGGCCATCGCCGGCTATTCCGGTGGCCAAGCGCCGTTCGAGCAGCAACTCGGCAAGGCCGACGCCCGCATTGCCTGGGATATGTCGCTCGAAGCACTCGACCTGATCGACGAACGCATCGCCGCTTTCAATATCGCGTGCGATCAGGTCAAGGGCTATCTGTATGTTGCCACTTCAGCGCGCAAGGCGCGCGCGCTCGAAGCCGATATGCAGACCCTGGCGCAGGACTATGGATTCAAGACCGAATTTGCGCGCGGTGTCGATGCCCAACGCTACATTCAGAGCCCGCTCTACCACGCGGCTGCTTTCGAGAATCGGTCGGGCCACCTGCACCCGCTGAAGTTCGGACTGGGCCTGGCGCAGGCCGCCCGGGACCTGGGCGTGAAGATCTTCGAGCGCTCGCCGGTCATCGAACTGCAACGCGGCCCTCGCTTGACGGCACGTACGGCGCAGGGTTCGGTGTCAGCGGCGTTCGGCGTGCTGGCTGGCAACTGCACCCTGCCTGAGTACGGTCCGCGGGTCGCACCCGAGCTTGCGCCACGCATCATGCCGGCCGGAACCTACATGATTGGCACGGCGCCGCTCGACCCCGCGCTGTGTCAGCGCCTGATTCCCAGCAACGCGGCGGTCTGTGACAACAACTTCATTCTGGATTACCTGCGCTTCAGCGCCGACCATCGCATGTTGTTCGGCGGGCGCGTCAGCTACTCGACGCGCACGCCCGCCAATCTGAAAAGCCGGATGGCGCAGCGCCTGGGCCAGGTCTTTCCCGCGCTACGCGCCGTGCCGATTGACTTTGTCTGGGGCGGCTTTGTCGACATCAGCATGAACCGGGCGCCCGATTTCGGGCGTCTGGGCAGCAATCTCTATTACCTGCAGGGCTTCAGCGGCCACGGCGTGGCCTTGACCGGTCTGGCCGGGCGCCTGGTAGCGCAGGCCGTGGCGGGGCAGGCTGAGCGCTTTGATCTTTTCGCCAAAGTGCACCACCGCGAGTTTCCCGGTGGGCCGCTGCTGCGCACGCCAAGCCTGGTGTTGGGCATGATGTACCACCGCCTGCGCGATTTGCTATGACGTTTTGCGGCTGGCGTTGAGGCGTTTGAGGGCGCTTGCCACGGTTCGGGCCAGCAGCGGGCCATAGCGTTCGATGTCGGCCAGGCGCGCGTAGCCGTAGCCGATGACCAGTCCTTTGGCGTCTTTGCGGCGCAGGCAATAGGCCGATAGCGGGCGAACCGTGATGTTGAGCTTGGCCATCTGATCGGCCAGCGCCTGGTCGTCCACGGCTTCGGGCAAGCGCAGGCACAGGTGCAGGCCTTGTTCAGCGCCGCTGATCTGGGCGTCAGCGCCGAGGCAGGGTTGCAGCGCCGCCAGCAGGCAGCGCCGGCGCTCGGCATAGCTTTGGCGCGCGCGCCGCAGGGCGCTGGCGAAATGGCCCATCTCGATGAACTCGGCCAGCGCCGCCTGCAGCGGCATCTGACCTGGGCGATTGAGGTCGTAATGCGCGCGCTTGAAGGCGGCCACGAGTCCCTTTGGCACCACCAGATAGCCGAGTTTGAGGCCCGGATACAGCACTTTCGAGAACGAGCCCATATAGAGCACGCGCTGATCGGTGTCCAACCCGGCCAGCGATGAAATTGGCGGCCCGCTGAAGCGGAATTCGCTGTCGTAATCGTCCTCAAGAATCCAGGCCTTGTGCTGCCGGGCCAGCGCCAGAATCAGATGGCGCCGGGCCAGCGACATCACGGCGCCGGTCGGGTACTGGTGCGAAGGCGTTACGTAAATCAGGCGTGGCGGCGTGGCTTCGTCTTGTGCCTGCGGCGCAATGCCGTGCTGGTCAACCGGTATTGGATGCAGCGTCAAGCCGGTCGCCATGAAAGCCTTGACGGCGCCCCAGTAGGCCGGATCTTCCAGCCAGACCGTGTCAAGGGGGTCGGCCAGCAGATGGGCGCACAGTTCCATGGTCTGCTGCGTGCCGCTGGTGATGATGACCTGTTCAACCTCCAACGGCACGCTGCGAAAGATGCGCAGGTAGTCGGCCACCGCGCGGCGCAGCGGTGCGTAACCACCCGAGTCGTTGTAATCCAGCATCTCGGGATAGGTCATGCGCCAGTGTTTGTTCTGCAGACGTTGCCACAGGGACACGGGAAAGGCATTGAAATCGGCAATGCCTGGAGGGAAAGGTTGTATTTCGAGCTGGCTGGCGCAGAAGGTCGTTGCCAGCGCCTGGCCGCGCCGGGACAAGGCTGCGCCCTGGTTCTCGCGTACCAGATGCCGGCGCCGGACTGCCTTGGGCACACTGTCATTGACGAAGGTGCCGCTGCCGACACGACTGACCAGGTAACCTTCGACTGACAATTGATTTAGTGCCGCCATCACCGTATTGCGTGACAGCTTCAGGTCCTGCGTCAGGTCGCGGCTCGATGGCAGACGGTCGCCCGGTGCCAGTTTGCCGTCAAGAATGGCGCGGCGCATGGCTTCGTAGAGCTGCCGATGCAGCGGCAGCTTGCCTTGCAGGCGCAAACGATCAATTTCAGTGAGCAACAGTTCCGAGAGCATAAAGTGGCACCCTGTACTTGGATAAACTGGCTCCCATTGTCAACCAATTGCACAAGCACAATGAGACCAGAATGCGCAGAGCAGTCTGGAGTAATTTATGAACGATAAGAAAACGATGAGCTTCAACGATCTGGAGCAGTGGCTCAACGAGCGCCGGGTCACCGAGGTCGAATGTCTGGTGCCCGACTTGACCGGCGTGGCGCGTGGCAAGATTCTGCCGCGTGCCAAGTTCACTGAAGACCGCGGCATGCGCCTGCCGCAGGCCATTGTGGCGATGGGCGTGACCGGCGAGTTTCCGGAGAGCGGCCCTTATTACGATGTGATTGACCCCACTGACAAGGATATGCAACTGCGTCCGGATCCGTCCACCGTTCGCATTGTTCCCTGGGCGACGGACCCGACGGCGCAAGTGATTCATGACTGTTTTGATCACCATGGCAATCTGGTGCCGTTCGCGCCGCGCACCGTGCTGCGCCGCGTCTGCGACCTGTTTGCCGCCGAGGGTTTGCAGCCGATCGTCGCGCCCGAACTTGAGTTCTACCTGACCGCGCGCAACACCGACCCGAACACCTTGCTGCGCCCGCCGGTCGGGCGCAGCGGCCGGGCAGAGACTTCGCGCCAGGCCTACAGCATCGACGCGGTCAATGAGTTCGATCCGCTGTTCGAAGAGATTTATGACTACAGCGACAAGATGGAACTCAACGTCGACACCCTGATTCATGAGGTTGGCGCGGGTCAGATGGAGATCAATTTCTTCCATGCCGAACCCTTGGGTCTGGCCGACGAGGTCTTCTTCTTCAAACGCACTGTGCGCGAGGCCGCGCTGCGCCACGACATGTACGCGACTTTCATGGCCAAACCGATTGCTGGCGAACCCGGCAGTGCTATGCACGTACACCAGAGTCTGCTCAATGTGGCGACTGGCAAGAACGTGTTCAGCAACGAGGACGGAACGCCGTCCGAGACCTTCATGCACTATATCGGTGGGCTGCAGCGCTACATTCCGGCGGCCATGGTGCTGGTGGCGCCCTACGTCAATAGCTACCGACGCCTGTCGCGCAACACAGCGGCGCCGATCAACATCGAGTGGGGTTATGACAACCGCACGGTCGGCATCCGCTCGCCCATTTCGTCGCCGACGGCGCGGCGCGTCGAGAACCGCGTGATCGGCGCTGACGCCAACCCTTATGTCGCGATGGCGATGACACTGGCCTGCGGCTACCTCGGCATCAAGAACAAGATCAAGCCCAAGTCCGAAATGAAGGGCGACGCCTACTTGGCACCGCATTCACTGCCGCGCAGCCTTGGCGAAGCGCTGGACTGGCTGCGCCGCGAGCCCGATCTGCATGAGGTGCTGGGCAAGGAATTCGTCACCGTGTACACGGAAATCAAGGAACTGGAATTCGACGAGTTCATGAAAGTGATTTCACCCTGGGAACGTGAGCACCTGTTGCTGCACGTCTGATTGATCCTCCCCGCATACAAAGGAAACCCCATGAATACAGTGGTTGACACCGCCGCCATCCAGGCACTCGACAGCGCGCATTTTCTGCACCCGTTCACCGATTTCAAGGATCTGGCCACGCGCGGTGCGCGCGTCATCACCAAGGGCGAGGGCATCTACGTCTGGGATTCAGAGGGCAAACGCCTGCTCGATGCCATGAGCGGACTGTGGTGCGTGAATGTCGGTTACGGCCGCCAGGAACTGGCCGATGCTGCCCAAAAGCAGATGAT